>CALGBT010000215.1 GCA_937884235.1 uncultured Pseudomonadota bacterium | reverse complement strand
AAGAAGAGCACTGTGTTCAACGCCTGAACTGCCAAGGCAACGAGTATGATTTCCATGCAGATCAGGATTGTGGCCGAAGGCCCTTTGGGCAAGTAAAATGGCGGTCGCGCTATTTATTGCGGATCATGGCGGTCGGCCCTATTTTGAGAATGGACAAGCGCACCGCTGGTCTTTGCCCGTAAGAATATCCATGCTAGAATGGACTCGGAGGCGACGGTGATGACTGAACAGGAAACCAGACGGATTATCGTGGAGCGGGTGCTGAGCATTTATCCAGGTACCCGAAAGATTGTCCTCTTTGGTTCTCGAGTTCACGGTAGAGCCCAGGCAGACAGCGACTATGACGTTATGATAATGGTTGACAGCGACCTGTCCCCTGCCAAGCGTGCTGCGCCCCTGCATCTCGCACTGCGAGACCTCGGCCACGCCTTCGACCTGATGGTTGTCACACCCGATGAATTTGAGCGCAATGTGGCCTGGAGGAGCAGTATCGTCCACATCGCCGCCACGGAGGGAGAGGCGCTCTATGAAGCTGCGTAGCGACCCTGAAGTTTCAGCCTGGATAGACAAGGCTGAGCGGGACCTACGAATGGCGAAGCTGGCCATGACAGATGCCAACCCGATGCCAGACCAAGCGTGTTTTCACGCCCATCAGGTTGTTGAGAAGGGTCTCAAGGCGCTAATGGTGGCATCTGGCTTGGAGGTTCCTCGTAGTCACAACCTCATCTACTTGCTAGGGCAACTTGAGGCACTCTACCCTGCTCTCCTAGACCATGAACAGCAGGCCTCGCAGCTAACCGCATATGGAGTTTCTCCCAGATATCCAAGCTGGCTGGCCGAGGAAACCGCTGAAGAAGCCTCTGAAGCAATTGACGCTGCGGAAAGCCTCCTCGCACAGTTGGAACTGCTCCTCAGCACCTAAGAGGGACTTGTACAACCTCACCGGCAACCATTGCGAAGTCACTATCCATGCAGAATGGGATTGTGGTCGAGAGCCGCCAGGGCAAGTAGAATGGCGCTCGCATCAATTATTGCGGAGCACGGCCAACTGGAACTTGGATCAAGCCTTGGTACAGCACGAGGTCAACTTGACAAGTACCTCCAATCCACATATTCTACTGGCCAGTGGAATTCAACTGCACGGTAGGAGGGGTGGTGCGTAGGCGGGAACTCGAAGCAGACATCATCAATGAACTACGCCGGTTTCTGCCTGGACAGTGGGAGGCAAGCCATGGTGCCTTACAAGCTGGCGGGGGCGGTGAACGGACTGATCTGCTCCTCACTCAAAAGGACGGGAGCGCAGTTGTTGTGGTCGAATTCATGCCAACCGTACGAATTCGAGATCTACTCGGGCGACTGGCATTGCTGATGGTCCAGTGGGACCCGGCGCGTCGTGACGGCATGCGACCTGCCTTCGTGATTGCCGCTCCACGTTTTGGGCGACGCGCGGTCCGCGAGGCCGAGCAGTTCCTCTCAAAGAACGACCCGGAGATGGAGTGGGGATTGGTTGACGGCCACGGCACGGTGCGGCTTAGTATGCCGTCGCTCGGATTGGACACGAATGTCTATGAGGTCCCTGTACGGGGTGACTCCCCCAGTCGACACAACCGACGCCTCTTTTCGGACCTCAACAGTTGGATGTTGAAAATCTTGCTGCTTCGCAAGGCCCCGTCGGAGCATTGGGGAGGCCCGCGGGTCAAGGCAGGAACGCCGACAGAACTGCACCGGATCGCAGACGTCTCCTCGGAGACCGCGCACCGCTTCGTAAGAACTTTCGAGGAGTACGATTACCTCCGCAGAACGAAGAAAGGGCTCAAGATGGTCCGTGTCGAGGCACTGCTGGAAGCCTGGATGGCCGCTGAGCGGCTGGCTCCCCCAAAGAGAATACCCGCCTCCTGGTTTCTCGCCGGGGATTCCAGTTTGGAGAGCGTGTTCTCCCCAACGCTCAACAGCCAGGTCGTCGTTGGTGGCTTTGAGGCTTGTGGGCGCCACGGGCTGTTGCACACGCCGTCGCCACATCTGGAGATCCATGTCCTGGGTAATTGGAAGCCGGAAGCTGCGGACTGGAAGATAGAACTGGACGGAGTGGACGAGCCGGACCTCTTTCTTGTTGAATCCCCCTATCCACGGTCGATTGTGTCAGGATGCGTTGAACATGATGATTTGCCAACTGTGGATATCATCCAGGCCGCTCTTGACGTCGTCCACTCCTCATCAAGGGGGGCGGAACAGGCCCAGCTTATCATGGGCAATGTGCTCTCCTACGTGGCGCGGGACGAGCAATGAGCAAGCAGGGAGACATGCGGGAAACGCTGCAAGAGTTCGGCAAGTGCGTTCGAGCGCTGGGTGCCTACCGCCAACAAACGGTCCTGACTGGCGGCCTGGTGCCCTACATGTATCGCTACCTTCCAGGGGTCAAGGATTCGGCGACCCTGCCACCACTACAGACTTTTGACCTGGATTGGACACTGCCGAACCCTCTCGAGCGAAAGGGGGAATTACTCCATGACCGGCTCATCAACTTTGACTTCGTTCCCGTACTGGAGAGAACCCAGCCGCACCTGGGGCGATACCAACCCGCGCGCTACGACAAGACGTTGGGACCTATCCACATCGAGTTCCTGACGCCGCGAAAGGGCAGCTCGGAAGTACATGGCCGGAAGATGACTGTGCCAACGGTGCAGCAGGAACTGAACGCTCAGGCTCTACCATATCTGGGCCTTCTGCTTTATTCTCCGCTGACATTCGACGCATCGGTCGTTCCACACTCCGGGCTGGACAAGAAGACGAGCGTCCTGCTGCCCGGACCCATGGCCTTTGTGCTGCAAAAGACACTGGCACGAAAGAACAGACCTACCAACAAGAAGTCCAGTGACCAGGCGCACATCTACGATGCAGTTGCTCTCTGGCACAACCAATGGTCAGCCCTCTCTGCGGAACTGCAGGCCCTGGAAGGTGCGACATTTCCGAAGATCTGGTTCAAGCGCGTGCGAAACGAGCTCGTGCGCCTCTACTCCAGTCCCCACGCCGACGGCCCAGTGGAAGTAGCGTCAGCCTACAGAGACTCTGCAACGACTCCACGACTGCATGAGAAAACCGTACATCGGGCTATGCAGCGTTTCCTGAGAGCCATCAGATGGCAAATATAGCTACCCAGGAAGAGCCAGGCAGCTCCGTTGCACTCGAGTCCGCCCCTGAACGGACTCGCCTTGGCGCGAGTCCGATGCCTTCAGTCCTGTTGACGAGGCGGATTGGGAAGCTTCTGAGGACGGAATCACCTGTCCACCGGGGAACCTAACGCCGACGGACCAGGAATCAGCGCAGCAGATTTTCTTGACTACACCGCATCAAACAGATCACCGATCCCGACGGCGCCGTCTTCCATTACATCTACGGCCCCGACGAGGTCCGAGTTGGCTGCGACATCGACACCGACGGCGACGGCAACATCGATATCAGCCACCGGTTCTTCTCCGACGGCCTGGTCACCTACCAGGTGGACGGTTTCACGGGAGAACTGGAGTTCGCCATAGTCTTCGCCCAGGACGGCTTCACCCCCGTCTTCTACGTCACCTTCGAAAACAACCTCGTCGCCGACGTCTTCTTCTACCTGAACGACCACCTCTCCACGCCACGAGCTCTCGTCGACAACACCGGTACCGTTGTCTGGCGGTCCCGGTATGCTCCCTTTGGCAGCACCGGCACCAACCCCTTCCCCGACTTCGAGGCCGGAGACATCGGCATCGACACCGACCCCGACAACGACGGCACCGACATCATCCAACTCCTCCGCTTCCCGGGCCAGTGGGACGATGGCATCGAGGGCATCTGGTACAACCACCACCGCTTCTACCTGCCCGAGTACGGCATGTACGGCCGCCGGGATCCGATTCCGAGGGTGGATGGGAATGCGTTCAGCTATGCCGGTGGGAATCCGGTGATGTCGGTGGATCCGTTGGGGCTGGACTCGATGGGCGGCATCCTGGGTGGGCAATACTCATCCCCCTCCTCTGCCCAATCGATGGGGAATGCGTTCGCCGCCTTTGGTGGTTGGCTAGGAGATCTGCTGCACGGTCCCATTGACATACCCGTCCCGACACATCAAGCTGGTGGTGGCTGGCAGGGAACCGTCGAGTGGGCCGAATGGAACGCGAAGTTTACGGTTTCTTGGCTGGCCGCTGAAGCTCTAGCAGGCGCATGGGCGGCAGGCAAGCTCGGTGATGGTGGAGTGTGTCGCCCGGCGACCAAAGGGCCAAAGCCAAAGGTCAAGAAACTCGGTCCCGACCCGGCTGCGGAGGGATCGCACACTGTCTACAAGAGTGGTGCTAACGGCAATGTGAACGGCTACACAGAGTTCGATGCTGCAGGAAACGCGGTGAAACGATTTCGAGGAACAGGGAAGCCGCACGGTGGCAAGTCACCGCCCTTCATATTGGAGAAGAAACTCGGAAAGGGTCCCGGGGCACCGCTCAAAGTCCCGCGGGAGCCATTGCCATGGGAGTTACCTTATGGGTACAAGTAGTGACCGACACAGGCTCAGGAATCGACTGCTGTCCCTCTTTCCTGACGAGGACAATACAGGTTTCACACCGCTAGATTTGGTCCACAAGTTTGGCTCCCCGCTCATGGCCCTGCTTTACTCCGAGCTGTTTTGGCCTCATTTCAGGGAAGTGGAGGGAATGGTCTTCCTCGCCGATAGAATCGAGGATTCGGAGGATGAAGCTGAGGTTGCAGCAACCTTGGACAAGCTTGGTAGCAGGACGGAAGTCGAAAAGCGATTCAACTTCGTGGCGGTTCCAGAATTGTTCGGTAGAATGGCCCGTCAGTCGACTGACGAAGAGGATGAATGGCTCGCCACAAGACTGCAGGAGATGTGGTCTGCCCGCCTGGGTCAGTGTTACCCGTCAAGATGCTTCGAAGTACGAGTGGCGCCGGCCACAGAAGATGGGGATGAAATCGGCATCTTGTTCTTTGAACGGCATAACTGATACGAGACTACCCTGTCGACGTGGTTCCAAAGTAAAGGAGATGCCATGAGGATGCTCAACCAGGAAACCGATGCCCCAGTGCAGATGCTGACTGTCCTGCTAACACGTTCAGAGGTGCAGGAGCTACACGGCATATTGGACGATCTGCTGGCGGCAGATAGCACAGGCGATCACTATCACCTCAGTAGCCCCGACTATCAGAAGGAGATAACTGTAGCCATATATGGCGAGAGCGACCCCAGGGGCTTCAGCGAACGGATGCTGAAACTCATTGCAGAGGACCGCTGAGACGCCACGCCATGAAGGGCATCCCCCAGCCCTCAGAACCCACCTTCATTTGGCCAAGGGTATTACCAAGCCCCTCGCCCTCCGCCAAGGGTATTACCAAAGGTATTACCTGGCGTCTGGTTCCCCCTGGTTCTAGCTGGTTCTAGTTGGGCCAAATGGGCGAAAATGAAATACGTGCAATCTCGACCTTTCCCCTTATATTCCGGCCAGTTGGTGTCATTTTCCGCAAGGTTTGCCAAGGTTGACACATCGAATCTAAGCGTCACCTCTTTCCGCATGATTCCCGAAGGTTAG
>CALGBT010000214.1 GCA_937884235.1 uncultured Pseudomonadota bacterium | reverse complement strand
CGCCAAGCACGATACCTGGCGCTACCAGTTCCTGCCTCTCTTCCAGTTCACCCGTACCCCCGGAACCGATGCCCACGATGCCCTCTTCGGGCCTCGGCTTATCGACCCGCTGGAGCTTGAGTTGCGCACACGGATGTGCCTGCCCACGGCCAATGGGGGGATGGCCCGCCTCGAAGACGTCGTCCGGATTACTGAAGAGGAAGATTCGATGCACGCACTGCTGGCGCGGGAACTGCTGCCCCCCGGCGAGATTGCGAGCGTCTTTGGCGGACGGAGCGGGCTCAGGCCCCTCCATCCACTGGTAACGGTGCCCGAGGCCGCGGCCATCCGCCGCGTGAACCGGTGGGGCCTGCTGCGGGACGAGGCCTTCCTGCAGCGCAAGGCGCTGGCGGACGACGGGCCTGAGTGGTTCCGTCGTCTCTATCTGTGGCTCCACGAGAATCCGTGGCACGACCTGCTGCCCAACGGCAAGCGGTCGAAACTGGAGAAGCGGTACCACCAGGAGGCGATCGTGCTGGGCAGTGACAAAGTCCTCCGCCAGGGGGGCGAGGTGCTGCTGCCGGTGGGGCTGCGGGACAGTCCGCTCCTCGACGAACTGGTGGAAGAGAAGACTGGAGACAGGCCCGTGTGCCACCCGGGAGTATTGAAAGGGGACGGCGAGATGGGGGCCCTGGGCAAGCTGTTCGGCTTTCTCACCGGCAAGTGCGGGGTGCAGAAGCTGGATGCGACTACCGTGTGTCGGAACTGGCTGCTGCCGAAGATCCTGGCCGATGCGCCCGAACTGCCGGCCGAGCAGCTTCTGGAATGCACACAGGTATGTATGGAGACTCTGGGAGACCTGCGGGGAGAACAAACTGAGCTCCGAGTGATTACGACGGAAGGAGAGCAACTGCCAGCCAGGGAAGTACTCCTCTCCTCGGCATATCGTCCCTCCCAGTCGTGGGAGCAGATGGCGCGCTATCTGCCCGGAGCGAAGTTCCTGAGTCCGGCCTATCTGCAGGAGCCCCTGGAGCCTGACGAGCACGCAGAGTGGCGGCGTTTCTTCAGGTCTGGAGGCGTCAAGGCCGCACCAGAGAATGGGGTGGAAGAAGCTGCCGTCGAGATCGTGCGGGCAGCGCTGGTCGAGACCCATGCCCGGGTCACTCCAGTGCAGATGCGGAACCTGGGCTACGACCTTGAAGTAGAAACCCACGAGGGAGATGTCCTGCGGGTCGAGGTCAAGGGACTTGGCAGTGAAGGAGACGTGGAGCTCACGCCCAACGAGACCAGGGCCGCTGACTTGTACAAGGAGAAGTACCTGCTGTGTGTAGTGTCCCCAATCCCCCACAGCCCCCAGGTCTACGTACTACCCTACCCGACCGCGCCCGGCCGTGGTGCCAGGTACGCCCTGCGAGTCAGTGCCTCTGTCTGGAGCGAGGCCCGCTGGTCGCCAAACGCAAACGGTAGCGAAATCTCAACCGGGACATGAAAGGACACAAGCTGCTGCCGCAGACCCGCCCAGGAGGCAGACAATGACACGCGTCCAGGAACGAATCACCGACATGACACACTCCACCCGACGCCGGAAACACTTGTCTCCGTGATCCGTTGTCGCAGACGCCCAAATCGCAAGCCGTTTGCTGCAGAAGTTGGACTGGCACGACGAGCATCTCACCAGCATCCTTGCTGGCGCAGTATGGGCTGACGAGCATCCCGGTGACATCGGCATGCCCGCATCCAGAGACGAACTGCAAAGCCTCCAGGCAATATTCGGTGCCGAAATGGACTCCTCGCACAACCGCCACCGCAGCGACCGGTTCGACGAACTCTGGGAGCGAATTGATTTCCTTCTCGATACGGTCTGATTCGCGCCAACCTTGCCCATCCTTGGGACCTGTGGGGGACCAAGGGGTCTACTGGCAGAGCGTGGCAATCCGCGGCCGGAGCTCCCTGATCACAGTTTCAAACGAGGGCAGTCTGGGGACCAACGGGCCGAGCCACTGCTCCCAAGTCCTCTCCACGTGTGCAAGCATCGTGGCCTGGAAGAAATCATCCGGGGAGGTGAATGCGACGCCGCGCAAGCTGCACTTCTTGCTCAGGAGCTCTGCGAAGCCATCCAGGTCCATCTCGCCCTCATGGGTTCCGAGAATGCGCCAGACGTCATAGAAGTCCCGGGCACGCGATCGGCTCCACCCGCGCTCGCTGAGCTTCCTGGCGTGCTGCAGTACAGCCCGTAGCTTTTCCGCGACAATCTCCTCCAGTGAGTAGACGTGGACTTGCGCGTCGAAATCCTCGCCATACTCGTGCATGACCCTGCACTCCACCGGCTCCCTCAGCACCTCCTCGTCCATGGTGACCTCCACCATCACTCGGGTGTGGGGTTCCCGGTGCCACGGGAAGCGGGCGCGCATCGTGTAAGCCGCCTGTCCCCCAGGGTGGGGCTCTCTCTCCACGTACCGCTCGCAGCGGATTTCGACGGGAGCATACTGGTCAAGAAGCTCAGAGGCGGCATTGCAGGCAGCGTTCATAGCATGATCCAGGGCCAGCCCCACCGGAACCGCCCCTCTCGTCGAAAAATCCAGATCCTCGGAGAAGCGATAGTCTCCAAAGTAGCATTTCTTCAGCGCGGTACCGCCCTAGAAAACCAGGGTCTCCCTCAAGGGGGCGACCTGCCCGATACCGGCAAGCACCCAGGAAAGCAGGTAGTCGCGCTCAAGAACATCCCAGGGAACTCCCAACCGCTTTCGTGCTTCCTGCAAGCGAGTGTGCAGCGGCTTCATGAGGTCACCTTCCCGGGAAGATTCTCCCGGACCAGCCAGCGACGATTACATGGCCCCTGGCGTGCGCCCGTCGGGTCAAGCCTGCCATATCCCTTCACTGGAACCTGTTCCAGCAGGTCCAGATGAGCCCCCTGAAAACGAAGGTCTTCAAGCACCCACCCCAGGCGCTTTGCGATGACCGCATCCAGCTTCAGGACGTAGTTCACAATTCGCTCGACATCCAGGTCCGCACCGCGTGCGCGAAATGCTCCCAGGACCTCAGCAAAGTCACCGCAGAGTTGGGGCTTGGAAAGACCGTCAAGCAGGGTGCGCTCCGGATCGGTGACGACCACGCGAGCCTCACCCTGCCACACTTTCTGCATCCCGAAGAAGCGCTCGGGCTTGAGCTGCACAAACCGGTACACGGTAGGCCCTACTGGATAACCAACACCGCTCGGGCCACCAGTCCTTGCTCCCCGCACTCGGGGTACCGAACTGGCAGTGGTCGAGACAAAGACCCGCCGCGGTATCTGGTCGGTCAGGCCATGATGGTGCAGCGCGGACCAGTGACTTATGGCTGCCGGACTGACCAGGGCCATGGCAATTTCGAACTCATGCGCGGGACTCACACCAGGCACGGATGACGAGATTGCGTAGAGTCCCCTTCGAATGGGAACGATCCATCCGTTCCTGCGCAAGTGATGCAATGCCTCGACGAGGTAGGAATCCTCAAGTCCAACCTGCGAACTGAGTTCCCTCGCTCGATCGGTCGTGAAGATGCGGTCCCCCTCGCCAGCCAACAGCCGAACCAGTTCCACACCAACGTGCGACTTCTTTATCCTCTTTCCGGAGATCATTGCCCACCCGCAATTGCCTGGCCAATTCATGCGACCGTTGCCTCCATCAACAATATGGCAATGATTGGACAGTGTCAAATGTTTGCCTACTCGTAAACGGAGCATATCACACGTTGCACTACGTCTTCTGCATCGAACAGCCTGCCGATGATCGTGTAACCATCCCGATATCCCCAATTGCCCCCCTTTTCGAACTGTGATACAGACTTCTTCAGCCGGGCGCTGAAGGGCAAGAGCGAAACTCAGCAAGCGCGAGGGTGGGGTCATGGAAGATGCCATAGGACGGGAGATTGAGCGGTACCTGGAGACCGGGGACAGTGACCTGAATTACCTGGCCTGGGAACCCGGCTCACCGCAAAGAACTGCTGGCCGAATACCGGGACGGGCACGTTCCTTCCGCGGTGGGAGATCAGAAGGGAGAGCACCTTGAGGCCCTCGAAGACGCGATAGCTGCCCGAAACGGATGGAAGCGCATTCTTGCCCATTGTCAGGATGATCAGTGACCCGTTGTCGCTGTCCCACCAGAATGACCAGAACAGAATCCCCGTCCACTTTCAAGGGCGTGCGGCTGCGGGCGAGGCCCACGGGGTCGGCACCCGACACGCCACGAGATACCGTTTTCAATCCCATTCCGGGTACTGCTCCGGAGGAGTGCCCTTCGTGCTGACGATCCTCGGGTACCTGACTCCCCGCTCCGGTTCGGCGACGTGGAGGGTCTTGACGTTGAAGTAGTGGTAATCTCCAAAGTCGAAGAGGAACACGAAACTGTGCCTGGGCGCAATGCCAGATTCGGCAAGCGTTGGCTCCGGCAGAGGCGTGCGGTCATCCTCCTCACCGTTCCAGCCAAAGAGGCCACCGCCTCCGAGGACGAAATCCTTGTCGCTTCGCTTGCCCGTCAGATGAAACTCAAACATGTGGTCCATGTCCCACCCGAATGCCCTCAGAATGGTGCTTGCCAAAATGTCGAAAGACGAATCGCCCCTCAACTCCAGGACCGCCTTGAATCCAGCGAAGCCCTTCAACTTGACCTCAAATCCGAAGACCTTCTTCTCGCCCTCTCCAGGTATCTGTCGCTCCGACTCCAGCAATGCTAAGCGTGCAAGATACCGTGGCTCAAAAGCGCTGTCCCCTGCCGCAACTGCCTCCAGGGTTTCCCACACTGCCGGGGGCACCTCACGTGCCTCGTCGGCACAAAGGATGTGCAGATGGCGTATTGCTTCGCTGCGGGCGTGCTCGTTGTCACTCCCGCATGCCTCAATTAGCGAGTCCGTGGCGGCCGTAGAGTCTCTCGTCACAACCAGCCATGCCAATGCCGCTGCAGCGAAGCGCTTCCGTTTCCGACTGAAGCGATCTCGGGGTATGGTCACCGAGAACATCTTCTGCCAGAAGGCAACGGTCTGCTCCTGCGCCGCCCTGCCGAGGGCGTACAGCAGGCTGGATTGGATACGATCGCCGCCGAACCGTCCCCGTTCCAGAATCTCCAGGTAGAGTTGCATGCCCGCCGCAACAGAGTCTTCACCAACCTCCAACGGAGGCCCCTCCAACTGCGCAGCCACGCGCTCAACCTTCCACTGGTCAGGCTTGTCCTTGGCCATTTCAGTTTTCACGGTCTTCACGAGGCGGCGCAGCAAACTGTCGCCCGCACCGGCTTTCTGTCGTCCAAACAGCCCTGAGCGACGGAACGCCTCGGTACGCAGCCAATCAAGCAAAGGGTCATCATACGATCCGAGTGCCATGTCCTTTCCTCCTTAAGTTTCCTTCTTCCCCCAGTACTCCCCCCTGCTGTCTGGTCTCACCCCCGACGTCCTCTCCTCATCCCCAGACACAACCCTCATTCTGCTAGCTGTCGTTCCTTCTCCATTGTGTCCAGTAGCGTCTCAACCGCCTGCCGTTGCGCGGGATTAGCGGTCTCCAGTGCGATAGCCAGATGCTCTTCCCGGTTCCAGTTCTCGAATGCATCTATTGGCCTGATGGCTGCGGTCGCGTATTCGTCCGGTTCGGCCGTCGCTGCCAGACACTTGAACCAGGCCGGCAGAACCATGTTCCAGTCGACTCCCACCTGCCAGGAGCCACCTTCGTCGGCAAAGAAGATGATGTCATCCAGGCACTCGTCGATACGGTGCAACAGGCCGAAGATACTCTCAAAGGCCTCGCACATCTCGGCAACATCGCCGGTCCCCGCCTGCTCAACGCAATGGACCAGCAGGCGGTTGCACTCCGCAATCCACGCCCGCGTCCCCATCGACGCCTCCCTGTAGTTTTTTGAATTCACGTCGAAGTCGTCCCAGTACTCACCGGCTCGGCTGGCCTTCTCAAACTTCCTCACAGTACCCAGAAGATCGCGCTCCTGTTCCCGGTCGGGCCGAAGCTTCTCCGGGTCCAGATACGGCCTGACCATTCTCTCCAAGTCGGACTGCGGGAGCAGCTCGATGGCCGAGTCAAGCATGTAGTACACATACTCGTCGCCCAACCGCCGAATCGCGGCTCGCAGTTTGTCCAAATCAATCCCCTTGCCAGACATCTTCACCTCCTGACGATTGGTACTGGGGAGTTCCGCACTCGTTGCAATACCTCGGCCACCGACCCCCACCCAGCCGATGCATTGACGTGGGCGGCGAACGCGCGCCGCCCTGCTTCCACAACCAGTCCCATGCTCGACTAAATGCCCCAGATTGACTCTGCAGTCAAGCAAGCACATTTGGTCGCCTGGTGGCGGCGATGATTGCGTAGTTCCCCGCTACTGCTTGCTGCCCGCCATTTGCCCGCAAATAGAATATGGAGTTAGCCAGAAAGGACTAATCCCTCGTCATGACTGTTCATGGGGACCGGACTTGCTATCAATGGCCAAACCCCGCAGATACTCGCAGGACCAGCAGGGGACCAAGCGACCCATAGTGAAGGTCGGGCCGGGAGATTAACGACAAAAGCCCAGCCAACCGGCTGGGCTTTCATGAGTCGCGGGGGCCGGACTTGAACCGACGACCTTCGGGTTATGAGCGCGCTTCATTATCCTCACCTACTTACATATACTTGATTACATTATACCCCGATACTTGTCAACCTTGTTCAACTACCCCAAGTTGACGCATCCTTGGGACCTGTGGGGGACCAGGAGGCACCAGCAGAAAAGGAAGACACACGCCCCAGCAGATCGTTCACTGTAACGAGTTCCGCCCACCGGGCATTGCCCCAAGCCAGGGCACTAGTCCTCGACGACGAAATGTCATTTCCAGATAATTCTCAATGACTCAAGTACTGTCCAAGCGGTACCCTCCTTGCCCGATTCTCTGACAGCTCCAATCCTGGTAAGCCGCTCGAGACAGCAGCACATCTCCAATTCTGATAAGGGAGAATATCCGTGGTCCCCGCGGTCCTTGTTCACCTTTACAAGAAGCCCCTCGGTGGCAACAACTCCATCATCTTGCTCAGTGAAGAGAGTCCAGTAAACGGTCGCCTCGTTCTCCGACAAGCTGATGGTGGCCAAGGACTTGAGAGTAGCGACAAGACGGATAGCTATCAGAATTACAGTGTACCGGTCGGCTTGGTCCATCGTCCTGAGCGCCTGGCTCCCAGTGGCCAATGCGTCAAAAAGACCGAGGAGGTCAAACCGGATATTGCCGGGTTTGATAGATTTCGCACGACCGCCCCCCGGAGACATGACAATGGCCTCCATCATGAAGTTCTCCAGTGTGGGCGGGGTTAGTGAGATTGCATCCTTGACAATCTGGGAGGCAAGCTCAATTGAAATTCTCCCAGGTCCCAAGCTGACGGACGTGCCAATGTTCTGGAGTCCCTTCTCCAACTCTTTGGTCTTCGCTTCAATGGATGATTTGTTTGCCATTGCTCCCTCCTTGCTACAATCGCGCTTCAGTCACAACATCGGCTGCACGCGAGGACTTCTCCATACCTTCGATTCTGGTTCCTGCGCCGCCCTGGCGCGCAATATCAAGTAAACTAACAATACCAACTGTCTCCGAACGCACCTACCGCACACAACGAACGTGCATGGGGTAGTGGAGGTTCTCGTTGCCGTTTCCGTAGTTGCCCACGTTGCCCTGGTTGA
>CALGBT010000213.1 GCA_937884235.1 uncultured Pseudomonadota bacterium | reverse complement strand
GCCAAAGAGAGCGGCCGGATTGTCAAACTCCAGCCGCACAGTCTTTTTGCGGGCATCAGCGAGGACTTTGCTCTTGCCAGTGAACCGTTTCTTGAACCACGCAGCCAACTCCAACACTCCCTCTTCGTCTGACAATGCCTTCTGCCAGGCCGGCTCAATCTCCGTCGCAGGAATCAGGGGCATCACTCCGAGAATGGAATAGGCACCCGCGTCAACAAGGGCGCGCACCGTATCGAGAAATCCGGCGGCAGCCTTGAAGAGGTAGGATATCTGCCGGTTGGCTGCACCGGCCCCAACACCAACCTCGACCAGCCCCTTGCCGGGTCCAGCCCCGTAGAAAACGTAGTCGACTTCACCCAACAATGCGGCCAATAGCTGCAAATCCTCGTCCCCGGTCATCTCTTCCAGCAACCAGACGGGTAGCGACAGCATTGCAAAAGTCACGGTGCGACGGTCAACGAGAGCGGCCAGCCGGGCTGTGCGACTGCCCTTCGATGCTTTCAACTGACCCTTCGTGAAGACCTCTTCAATGACCGCCTTCGGCCCCAGCAGAAGAGTCGTGTCGTCGGCAAAGCTGAGTACCATGTCCGGGAAAGGCGAATCGTCCTTCCAGCGGTGAATCGTCTTTCCCTTGAACTCATAGGTGCCAGTGGCATCCTCCGTGAGCTTCTCCAGCAACTTGCTCTCTTTGAAATTGCCACGCAAACGGACCAACAGGGCCATCCTCTCTTTGCTTGACAGCGATAGGCTCACCGTGAGGGTGCCCACATCCTTCTTGAAATCCAGCGAGACCTCTTTGCCAATGAAGCCAAGACCATCACTCATCGTTCTCTGCGTGCTAGCGAGAGCTTCGGCAATCTCTGGGCTGGCCGTGGCCATGCGCAGCCCGGACATCTCTTCAAGCAGTCCAAAAACGCTGCCAATGCCAGCCTGAACGTTGAAGTGCACAACCACGTTGGCATCGGGAAGCACGTAACGAACGGCTTTGTCCGCAGTGTCCCGTGGTGCCGTAAGCTTGACATCCCCGCCGCTGGCAAACCCGCCCACAACCGACAGTAAGATCAACACTTCGCTCAGCCCGAATCCCATGAAGGCCTCCATTATTGTTGTGCCATCGTACACGCGCATATGCCCCGGTGCAAACGGGTTCTGCGCGCATCAGGCGCTCGAGTAACGACTGTTTCGTAGAGTCAGGCCTCTTCGTGAAATGCCGCTTCCGTGTTCACCTCCCAGAGGGCGGCCCTGGCGGGAACACCGGTGAGAACGTGATCTACTGCGAGCATGGCGGTAAGCATGGAATGATCCATGTTGTTGTAGCGATGCTGCCCGTTGCGACCAATGAGAAACAGATTCTCGTATCGATGCAAGAATTCTCGAACCTCTCCCAGCCGCTTGTAGGTGCCAAAGTAGGCGGGGTAGGCGCGACGGACTCTGGCGGTGCAACCATCCAGGACATCGGCCCGACGCACCATGCCAATGCGCTCCAACTCCCCAATACCCAACTGCAGCAGATCTTTGTCGCTCCGCTGCCACAACTCGTCACCCTCATTACAGAAATACTCGAGCCCCAGCCAGACAGACCGCATGGGGTCCGCCACCATGTAAGGACTCCAGTTGTTGAAGACCTGCAATCTGCCCATCCGGACATCAGGTTCCTGAATATAGAGCCAGTGGTCAGGGATTCGGTCGGCCATCTCTCCGCCACCACCGGACGCGAGGCGCAAACGCCGACAGAGCACGCCAACTGTGAGGAAATCACGAAAGGAAAGGCCATCGGCCACTTCCCGGATACCCTCGGGCACCTCCTCCAACCCCGCTACCAGCGCGTTCATGGGCATGGACGAGAAAAAGAGGTCCCCGGCTACTTCGCAGGGCCCCGCGGGGGAAACCACGTGCGCCTTGACGATGCGTCCATGGCGCTCATCCAGACGTACCACTTCGCAATCATGGCGGATCTCGCCACCTCGGGCGACAACCTCTCGGGCCACTTCATCCCAGAACTGACCCGGGCCAAACTTCGGGTAGGCAAAGCGCTCAGTCAAGCTCACCTCGGTTTCGCTTGAGCCGAGGCCTATTGCCTTTTGCAGAGCGTGCTTGAGAACCCGGGCGACGGACAAACCGCGAATGCGCTGCGCTCCCCAATCAGCAGGAATCTCAGCTGGCGCAACCCCCCATACTTTTTGCGTGTAGTCCTTGAAAAAGGTCTCGTACAAACCTCTGCCAAAACGGTTAATCAGGAAATCTTCAAGGGTCTCTTCCGACAGCGGACGGGCTCGCGCCGCGGCATAGCTCAAAGCAATACGACTCATCTGCCCGATGCCCAGGCCACGCACTGTATTGGCGTTGAGGGTGACGGGATAGTCAAAGAATTGACGCCGAAAAAAGATGCGCGACACCCTCTCCCGCAACAACATCACCCCATCGGTCCATTCGGGTTGCGGCTGCTCCCCCCTGAGATCGAAATCCGCCAGGGACTTGCCAATGTCACGCCACGCGAGCCCCCCCTGTAGAGGCATTACGCTCTGCCACCAGTCCTGCACGCGCACCGACTTTGAAAAGAACCGATGGCCGCCCAGATCCAAACGATTGCCCCGATACCTGATGGTCCGGCAGATCCCCCCAGTGTGAGGGGTCGCCTCCAAAACAACAGGCACCACGTCAGACTTCCGCAGCAACTCCAACGCTGCGGTCAACCCCGCGGGACCCGCTCCAATGATTACGGCCTTGCGGCTCATTCATCGCTCCAGAGTATCGTCACTCCTGACAATAACAGAGGGCCCCTACGGAAGCACAAAGAAAATGCGGAACAACAGGTGAGTTTTCCAGACGCTGTGCGGCACACCCGCAGAGCTTGCGCGCTCCGGGCTCAACTGCGATACTGGATGCGAACTCATGTACTGGAGGCTGACCATGACACCTTACAACTACTTCCGAGCTTGCTTGGGCTACTCCGCGTATCTGAAAGGTGACTTTGGCTCCAACGACATGGCCTCCTGTGGGTGAGGTAGTTATGCGCATATTGATGATCGTGGCCGCAACTTTGATCCTCGGCAGCGCGTGCATGCCCATCCACCTCAGCGCGGCCTGCCGGGAGCGGGTCAGCCGCTGTCTCGAAAGCTGCCCCGGGCGCGACGACTCGACATACAATCGCACCAGAGAGAATGGGCTTCCCACTGTGGACACGCGCACTGAATGCGAGCGCCAATGCCACAACCTCTGCATTGACGGTGGCTCCTCACCGACAATGGTTTCTGACCCTGACTCCGTCCTGCCTCCGCAGACCAAGGCCTGCGGAGCTCCTGCCCGGCAACACTCATGAAACCAGCCCTGCCGTGGACGGTTGCCGTAGCCTCCCTGGCCTTTGCCCTGTACACATTTGTAGGGGTGTCCCCCAGCAAGGATATTGCTGGCAATACCAATAGGCCGTCGCTGAGCGAACCGCCGGTGGCCCACCGGGCCCAACCCCCGACCCGTGTACCAACCAGCGACCTGGCCACGCCACACCCGTTGCCGAGCTCTCCCGCAGTTCTCCCCTGCACCCCGGAGGCCAGGGACGGCACCGCCACCGTCTGTTCGGAGCCCCATCCTTGTCCAGAGTGCCCGAAATTACGCAACGAGCCCTGCCCAGAGGGGGCACATGTGCGTGAGTGCGAGACCAGATTGGCCCAATGTCTATCCTGGGAACCAATGATAGACTCTACCGTGCACAGTCAAAGCCTTGCGACAGCGCGGCGAACGACCCTCCAGACCCTTCTCCAAGAAGACCTGCAGCTCTCAGATCCGCAGCTTCAGTGGCTCAATGAGGCTGCCTGCGCGCTGCGCGAGCTTCGCTGGCATGCCGTCGAGGGAATCCACGGTGATCTCGAAAGCGACGCCCCACGCCTCCTCATCAAAGGGGACCGTGCGGAGATTCTCGCCGACATGGAAGAGATGCTCGGACCCAACGCCTACGCCCGTTTCCGCGAGATGGGTGGCATCGGTCTGCTCAACGATACGCTCCAGTGCGCTGACCAGGAAGCGCCACTGTAAGTGCATCTTCCGGGGAACCATTTCCGGGGTACGTAGTCTCTTGGCGCTATGACATCTTGCCGGAAGGAGCAAATGATGATTGCCAAGAACCGCATTGTTGTGGCTGCCGTCTCACTGACTCTGCTACTGGTCGGGTGCCAACAGGAAGTCCCCGCACCAGCACCGGAGAAGGCCCAGGCCGAATCCCCCGCCGACAACCAGGGTGCGTCGACTCCCGCTGAGCCCGTTGCCGATGCGCCGCAAATGGGCAGCCAAGGTACCGCCGATGGCAGTGCTCCCATTGCGGAACAGGGTGCCGAGGAGCAGAAGACACCTTCACCTGAGCAACCTGACAAGTTGGACCGGGGCGCAGATATGGCCCGCCGCCCAGACGGCCCGGTAAATAATCCTGCGGCCAGGGTCATGGATTCGTTTGCAGAACCTGCCGCGGCCCCGGAAGAGATGGCTGGTCCGAAGAGCGAGAGAAAACTGAAGCTGCTGGTTGCTGACAAGAGTATGTTGAACATTGTGGGAGGCTCCGATTTGGGGACCGCGAGTTCTCCGGCGAGCGCCAGCCTGTCAGCCATCGGTGGGAACATGGCCGGGGGAGGCGGGTTTGCCGGGATGGATGGCGGCCTGGGCCGCGCCAGAGGCCTGCAATGGGAGGGACACAACTCCGCAGACCGCAAGGAAGTGCCCGGCACTGAGAGCTACCAGAAGATGGCCGAGAACCAATTCAAACTGGCCCTGGAGAATCCGCTCTCGACCCTCTCCATCGACGTTGACACCGCCTCATACACCAACGCACGGCGTTTCATCGATACCATGAGCAGATTGCCACCCCAAGACTCGGTACGCGTGGAAGAGTTCATCAACTACTTCACGTATGACTACCCCGCACCAACTGGCGAAACCCCCTTCTCGGTGACAACCGAGGTCTCTGCATGTCCCTGGAACCCAGAGAACCGGATGGTGCTGGTTGGCATCCAGGGGAAGAAACCGCCGGAAGAAGACCTCCCCCCCAGCAATCTGGTCTTTCTCATCGACTCGTCAGGTTCCATGAGCAGCGAATACAAGATGCCTCTCCTGAAGATGGGTTTCCAGATGCTGGTGCGACAACTCAGCGAGAAGGACCGGGTGGCCATCGTTGTCTATGCCGGCTCAGCCGGCCTCGTTCTTCCCTCTACTTCGGGCACTGACAAGGATACCATCCAAGGGGCACTCGACCGCCTGCGGGCCGGGGGCTCAACTGCCGGCGCGGCAGGTATCCAGCTGGCCTATCAGGTGGCCAAGGACAACCTCATCAAAGGTGGCAACAACCGCGTGATTCTGGCAACTGACGGCGATTTCAATGTCGGAGCAGCTTCAAACTCTGAGCTTGAACGCATCATCGAAGAGAAGCGCAATGACGGTATCTTCCTCACGGTTCTGGGATTCGGCATGGGCAACTACAAGGACGCCCGCATGGAAACCCTGGCCGACAAGGGCAACGGGAACTACGCCTACATCGATAACATCCTGGAGGCTAAGAAGGTCTTCGTCACGCAAATGACCGGTACCCTCTTCACCATCGCCAAAGACGTGAAGATTCAGGTTGAGTTCAACCCCGCCAAGGTCAAATCATATCGGCTAGTGGGCTACGAGAATCGCATCCTCGCCAAAGAAGATTTCGCCGATGACACCAAGGATGCGGGCGAACTGGGCGCCGGGCACACCGTCACCGCACTCTACGAAGTCGTCCCTGCCGAGGACGGGGCAACCGGCATCGATGAACTGCGCTACGTCAAGACCGCAGTCAAAGAGAGCGCCGCCAGCAGCAGTGAGTTGATGACCATCAAACTCCGCTACAAGCTCCCCGACGGCGACGTCAGCACCAAGCTTGAACAGCCCGTCCTCGATCAACGTATAGCCCTCGACAAGACCTCCAACAACTATCGCTTCGCTGCTTCCGTGGCCATGTTTGGCATGCTCCTGCACAACTCGACATTTGTGGGCAACACCACCTACGGAAAAGTTATGGAATTGGCTCGAACCGCCCGGGGCGAGGACTCCCACGGCTATCGCGCCGAGTTCATCAAGCTGGTGGAGAAGGCAGACCTGCTGGCCCCCTCGAAAGATTGACCGGAGGCTAGGGGAGCGGCACCCGGTAGACCCGGCTGCCGTCTTTCGACTCCTCACCCAGGGGTTCTCCGAACCACTCGTCCAGGAGCCGGGTAGCGGCTTTGTAATGCCCCTCTACATGAGCGTTGGGGCCGATGAAGAGAACCCACTTGATGCCAAGAATACGCAACTGCTGCAGGCATCCGTCACGACTGGGCGCTAAATCATAGCGCGGCATTTCGTAGGCCTTGGCGAGATTCAGTAGGACCTCAGCAGCGCACAACTCCGGCACCTGGAAGCGGAGAGGTTTGCGGACATGCAACTGCCAGACATAGCCACAGAGCCGCTCCTCTCCGTCACGCAACGACTCGCGATGAATGTCGGGCACTACCAGGACGCCGCCGCTGTCGGGTTGCGAGGCGAGAGTCTGTGCCGCCAGTGGTGGCGCCCAATCCACGATGGGCACGGGCATGCGAAGCGGCGAGACCAGGGCGGCGTCTGCCAGCAGCAGGACCATCGCGAGGCCGGTTATCAAGAGCAGGACGGGGCGACTTCGACCTCGGCCGATCACCGGCCAGACTAGCGCCACAAGTAGCGCCGCGGCTGCCATCACACTCAGGAATGTTCGATAGAAAGCCCCCATGGCAGGCGCTCCAGGAATGTACTCCAGGAAGGCCATGGGACCTGGCAAAGGACTTCCCCCGACGCAGATCGCGCGCCCCCCCCAGTGCAACGCGGGGCCCAACGCCATGGCCATGCCTAGCAAGAGGGTCCAGGCCAGGAGCCGACCGCGGTTGCGACCGACACGCCAAAGCGCAAAGAGCAGCACCGGTAAGAGCACTCCCAGGTAGAGCACGTGGTGGGCATTGTAGATATCGGTAGCCACAGAACGATCATAGAGGAAGCCCGGGCGCACCAGGGCAACCGGGTCCAACCAGCCTTCGCCGATAAGTCCCCCGTCCACGCCTGCAGCCAATCCCGGGTGCTCCCCCGGGGTGCAACTTGCTGCACTGGCCTCCATTGGCCCGTAGAGTCGAGTTTCCGGTTCGCCAACCAGCTGCAGTCGAAAATAGGCTAGGGGGCCCATGAGCATGATGCTACAAACCAGGGCCGCCGCACCGACACGAGACCAGCGAAAGGCCGGAGACGAGTGCTCAGCTGTAAGGTAGTGCACCGTCCAGGCAACCAGGACGGGTACGGCCTCCACCAGACGGTAAGGACTTTCCAAGACCGCCAGCAGAACAGTTGCCGCAAAAAGGATGGCAGTCCGGACGGTCAGCCGGGAAAGCAGGGAGTCATAGGTGAGGACGAGTAGCGGCAACCACAGAACAAACATCGAGTAGATATGGCCATTGGCCAGTGCGCTCATGGCATAAGTCGAAAAGCCATAAAGCGCGCCAGCCAGCAAACTACCATGCCGTGACCCGCTACACCGGAAGGCAAATAGGAACATGGTGAAGCTTCCCGCCGCCAGAAAAATCAGCAATGTGCAATTGACCGCCGGAATCGTTCCCATGAAGAACCTGAACAGCAGCCCAATTGCCATAAACG
>CALGBT010000212.1 GCA_937884235.1 uncultured Pseudomonadota bacterium | reverse complement strand
ACTTCTCCGCCGGCACTTGGGCGTCGATGGCAACGATACGACCACGGGGCGCGTTGCGGTCGGTGTGAACGAAAAGCATGTCCTCGTCATTCTCAACGAAGGCGTACATGGCCTGCCCAGGCTCCAACAGGCGAGTAAAGCTCTCGGCAGCGGGTTGCCCTGCGGCATCAAGGGGCATGACGTAGAGTCCATTGCGCGGATCGGTGCCGTGATAGACCGTCAGAACCAGAAAGCGCCCGTCGTCGCTGGTGGTGGGGTGGAAACCAAGCTCCTTGGCATCGTCACGACCAAAGATGAGGGGGTCATTCTCCTGACGCGTACCCAAAGCGTGGAAATAGACGCGATTGAAGTTGTTTAGATCCTCCTCAGAAACACTACCCGGCTCCGGGAATCGATTGTAGTAGAACCCGGAACCATCTCTCGCCCAGGCGATGCCCGCGAACTTGCACCACTTGATGACTTCCGGGAAATCGGCACCGATGCCGACCTTGCGGATGCGGAACTCCTGCAGGTCGCTGCCGTGCACGCTGAGACCATATGCGAGAAACTTGCCGTCGGGGCTCACCGCACCGCCCGACAGCGCGGTGGTGCCATCGTTACTCAGCCCATTGGGGTCGAGGAGCACCGCCGGTTCCGCGTCAAGCCCCTCCTGGACGTAAAGCACGCTCTGATTCTGGAGACCATCATTCTTGGAGAAGAAGTACCGGGAACCGCGCCTGGCCGGGGCCGCGTACTTTGGAAAGTCCCACAACTCTGTGAGACGGTTTGCCAGCGGCGCAGTGAGTCCCGTGCTGTCAAGGAGGCTCCGGGTGACGGTGTTTTGGGCCGCGGTCCACTGCCGCGTCTCATGGGAGTTGTCGTCTTCCAGCCAGCGGTAGGGGGCCGCCACTGCGGTGCCGTGGTAGTCCTCTACGAGGTCCATGCGACGGGTTTCCGGATAGGACCAACCCTGATGCGCACAACTGGTCAGCAGGCCCAGGATAGCGAGGGTGGCAAGGCGGTAGATGCGTTCAATCATGCGGGTTCTCCTTGGTGAGGTCGCGCAGCGAGTTCGACTGCATTGTAAGGACGATGTTAGGAGGAGTGAAGACAACGAAGTATGCCAGGAGGGCACCGGGTCCGGGCCAATGGGCGAGCAACAGGGAGCCAAAGAAGAGGGCCGCCGGTATTCGCAGCAGAAGGTCTTGGCGACAGACCCTCCGGCCTATCTGTGACTTCAGCAAATAGATCGAAATGCCAGTAGCGAGGCCAAAGGCCACCAGCGCTGCCAGAAAACCAGGCACCGGAGCATTGACCCAGCGCAGGAGCCCCCACCAGCAGGCCAGCAATAGCAGATGCGTGCCCGCGCAAGCGGCAGGCAGCACCACAAGATCCCAGCTGAGACGACGCCGGCCCTCGGTGCAGGCGAAGGTGGCGGCACAGATGGCGGCAAAACATGCCCACCCCAGGATACCGATAGGCGGAACAGCAAAGAGCCCCGGCTCGTTCCAATGCCACAATCCGGCGTGAACCGCCACGGGCTCAATGAGCGCCGCATCAGCCAGTACCAAAGCCCCGGCTGCCAACGCCGCCTTGGAGATAGAGAGGGCGGGGCGGGCAGGAGTGGTTAGCAACTGCCGCGCCAGACCTGTGGCGGAGTGGATGACCACAGGCCAGATAAGAAGCACCAGCACGGGGACGTGGCCGACCTTCACCCACCAGTCATCTGAGTAGTCGTAGAATGAGTATAGCCTGATGCACGATTCCTCGGCCAGAAAGGCGGCCACTGCCACCAGCAGGAGCCGCCCGAGGAAGCGCCTCGGAGACTCCTCACGCTGCGCCTGCATCAGCACATATAGCACAACAATGCCGACTGCCGCCGGCTGCACCCACCACTCCATTGCTATCCCCCTGCCCCTGGCAATTCCAGGATTTCCCAGAGGTGATAACACATGAGCAAGGCAGCACCAAGCCACGTCAAATTGACGCAGTCGCTGGTACCTACTCGCCCCTGGCGAAGCAAATAGCGAAAGGCCGCGAACTGCAATATCGGGGCGGCCCCCATGATGGCCAGACGCCAGGGGACCAGACCGGCAACGTAGCCACCTATCATCGTGCTCAAGGAGAGGGCTAGCAGGCCCTGCAAAATGTAACCCGCAACCGCAGGGCCGTGGACGACCGGGTAGGTGGCCACGCCGGCGGCGCGGTCCCCCGGCTCGTCGCGCAGGTCGTAGAGCACCTCGTAGCTCAACTCCAGCGGGAAGAAGAAGAGCATCGCACACCAAACCGTTGCCCAATTGATCCCCGTGGGGAATGCGAAAGCCCCCGCAGAATCATAGAGCCAGGCCAAAGGGTAGGCAAAGAGCGTAATCAGGAACCCTATGGCCGATGCCGTGTTCTTCCAGAAGTAGAGCTCCTTGATGCGCCGCTTCCCTGGCAACAAACGCCAGTTATACGCCAAACCCAGGGAGTGGTAGCAAAGGCGAAACGGGGTCAACGAGGGAAAGGAGAAATGAACCGCTACCAACGAGAGGAGAAGCACGCCAAAGCCAACTGCGATGACGGCCGTTTTGTGGCGCTCCACAAAGCTGGCGCCGGAAATGGAATTGGCAATGTCTTCGTCAAGGTCCACGGCCCGATTGAGGAGATTGACGACAAACCAGTCGAGGGCGCAGATGACTGCCAACTGCCAAAGATAGTTGCCCGTGAAGAGCCAGCCGAAGGTAAATGTCCCCAGTGCCGCAATGGCCACGATATGCAGGCGGCTGATGCTGGCAAAGGTCCGCAATGCCCCCATCAGTGC
>CALGBT010000211.1 GCA_937884235.1 uncultured Pseudomonadota bacterium | reverse complement strand
ACCGCTTCCGTTTGCCGCCTTGCCCCCGGCCCCATCAGCGGCACCGCCGTTGCCCCCGGCACCGCCGGTGGCACCGCAGGGACTTGCACCACCAGCGCCGCCCACAGGCAGATCGCAGGCTCCGCAAACCCCCAGGCCCAGGCAACCGGCGCAGAAGAACTGCTCGGTGTAACACCCATATTGACACCCCGGGCTACCCGTTGATCCCCCACTACCATTCAGGCCAGGAGTGCCGACGCTCCCTGGGCTCCCGGGCGCTCCAGCGCCGGCGTCCAGGGCGCAGGATTCCAACATCAACACGGCCGCATCGGCAGCGAAAACCGCGTAGCTACTGGCCCCCGCCACCCCAGCCGAGTCACTGACGATGTGCAGGCCTTGCAAAGTTGTCGGCACAGTCAAAGCGAGGGCTTTCACTGCCCGCGTCCCGCCCTTGATCTGGGTCGCGTTCTCCTCCGAACGGGTCCAACCAGTGGCGCGGTCATAGAGACCATAGAGGCTGATTCCGGACTCCAGAGAAACACTCTCGTCGTAGCTCCCAACGCTAATCAGAATTGCATTGCGACCCAGCTCTTTGGCAGCCGCAATAGCGGCGCCAATGCTCTTCTTGGGACTCTCCGGAGTACCGTCCGACTCGTCATCACCCGTCAACTTGTCCACGAATATGCTCTCCTCCAGCGTACCGTCAATACCGTCGCAATTGCTATCCAGGAACGCCATGTCTGGGGCGTCGTCAGCCTCCGCCCCTGCCAGAGGATTGCACTCCACCAGCGCTCCATCCTGACAGTTATTCACTGAATGCTCGCAGATACCAAGACCGCAAACGGTCTCGCCGAGGTCAGCGGCCTCGTCCGTCTCGCCATCGCAGTCATCGTCCTCGCCATTGCAGGACTCCTGGAAGTTCTCGTCATCAGCGCCACAAATGAGCTTGCCGCCGTCCTCACTGCAGGTCAGCTGACCGTTGGCGCAAAGATCGCCATCCGGTCCGTCACACGCATCACCCTTCTCCGGCCATTGCTCATCCAGTTCGCCATCGCAATCGTCGTCCAGGCCGTTGCAGGCTTCTGCTTCAGCACCCGCAAAAGGATCGCAAAGCCCCGGCTTGCCCTCGGCGCAATTCACGACCAAGTGTGCGCAGACGCCCTTCCCGCACATCACTTCGCCCAGGCCATCGTCGATATTGCCATTGCAATCATCGTCGATGCCGTTGCATAGCTCCGACTGCGCGCCGACGGCGTCGCAGAGTGACCAGGCAAATCCAGCATCACCCTTCTGACAGCTACGCGCTCCGGCGCAACTCCCCACTTCGTTGGTCACCGAGCAGACCGTGGAGAGCCCGGCAAACCCCTCCAGACACGGACAATCCCCCGCTTCAGCCAGACAAAGCTCGGCCTCTCCCAGACTTACGGAAACCTGCTGGCAACTGTAGCCAGAAGGGCAACTCACCTCGCCCTCCCCGCCACAGACAACGGCGCAGAAATGGCCGGCCTCGCCATAGCTGACGCACCGGGCACCAGCTTCGTCGGCCAGAGCGCAATCCGCATCTGCTGCACAAGGACGGCAGAGTGCCGTCTGCGGCGGCAGACAGACGAAAATGGGGTCGGGGCCGACGGTGCTGAGAAGCTCACAGGTCCAGTCATCCTGAGGGCATTCCTCCACACAGGAGGTGCTACACATGGAACCGGCCACAGTTGAAATGCACAGCCCGGAGAGACAATCGTCCGGCTCCTGGCAGGGCCAGCCGAAACCACCCTCCTCTACCTTCACCTCTAGCTTGCCGTCCAGCCACTGGAATCCATCAAGGGGCAATTCCATGCCACGGAAGTCCAGCACATCCGACGCCCTACGTCCATCGGCAGCCCCATGCACGTCCGTCGCAGAACGCTCATCCGCACAGGGTGCGTCCCCCACGCAGATGGCGGGCTTCGTCGTTTCGGTACCACACGCGGCAATGGCAAGGACACATAGGGCCATCCCGAATACCTGTCTCATCAGGCTCTCCATTTGCTGCAATCTGCCAGAGTTACTTGTTTGAACCTTTGCCACTCGATCATAGCCAGACATCCACGGGTGTCAATCGACCTGCAGACTGACCCAATTCTGTGGCTTGTGCTAGGCGCATGCGTTGGGTAGGATTGCCGACGGACGAACCGTTGGGAGACCTGCCATGAACAAATGTCGGCACCTTGCATTGCTCGCCTCGCTGTTGCTCTTTGCCAGCTGCATCGAGTCCAATCCGCAGCCTTCACCGGCCAATGAGGACAAGGGCAATCGAGCCACCGGCCTGGATGCAGAATTTGGGGCTGCTGATACCGCCGCTGACAAGGGCTGGGGGAATGAGCTTGGTGGGGCTAAAGAGGTGGAAGTCGTCCCCGAGCCAGCTGAACCCCGCTGTTTTGAGGAGTTGTGTCCGGCGGATGGCGACAATGCCCCCGACCCCGCGGTGAAGGGCCCCTACCCCGTCGGCGCCCGCACTTTCCAACTGTATTTAAAGGATAACGAGGGCAAGCCCCGCACCATCCGGTTTGAAGTCTGGTATCCCACCACTGACGCTTACCGGGACGGGCCATGGGACGCCATTGACTTCTACGTCGACGCTCCGGAGTCCCTCAAGGGCCTGGTGGAGAAGTACAAGGATTCCCTACCGTCAATTCCCGTCGAACAGGTTCGTGATGCCCCCCTGCGCAAAGACAACGGCCCCTACCCCATGGTGCTGTTTTCGCACGGGGCCTATGGTATTCGCTTCCAGTCGGTCTTCTTTACCGTGCCCCTGGCCAGTCACGGCTACATCGTCGTCTCCCCGGACCATACGGGAGCTACGCTCTATGACCTCATGTCTGCCGACGGTTACAATTACGATGATCTGTTCCTGTCCGGGCTCGACCGGCCGCTGGACATGGTCGCGCTCCTGGACGAGATGCTGGCGCGCAACAGCGATGATGAAGATGATTTCTTCGGGGCCATCGATGCCGACAATGTCGGTATTGCCGGCCACTCTTTCGGGGGCTACACGGCACTCAAGGTGGCCTTCGACGATCCCCGCATCAAGGCCGTGGTACCCCAAGAACCCGTAACCACCATCCTCGGCCTCTTCGGCTATCAGTTTCCCGAGCTGCCGGTGCCTTGCATGATGCAGTCCGCCGCCCTCGACAAGACCCTTGAGCCCCAGGGCGAGATGTATGAGCCGTTCCTCAAGATGTCCACCCCAAAATACTACTTCGAACTCATCGCCGGCGGCCATTTCACCTACTCCGACATCTGCATTCTCGATCTCGTCTACATCGCCAATGATCTGGGCATCGCCGACGCCGAGAATGCCCTGGACGACGGCTGTGCCGACTACAACGTGCCAATGGAAATCGCCCACCCACTAATCAACCAGTTCGCCATCGGCTTCTTCAACTTCTACCTGCGCCACAGCCCCGGGTCCCACGACTACTTCACCACGCCCGCAGCAGACAAGGTCAAGGATGTGTTGGTGTTTGAGATGGAAGAGTAGGCGGCCGGTGGACGTGGTGTTACGGCGCGGCTTTACATCACCCTCTGCACCCGCTAATCTCGCACCATTGAGGTGGAGATGTCGGTGAACATTAGAACTCC
>CALGBT010000210.1 GCA_937884235.1 uncultured Pseudomonadota bacterium | reverse complement strand
CAGGTCGGCGCTCTTGACAATGGACGTGTAGAGATCGTGGTAGCCCAGTTCGTCGACCCCCAGAACTCTCTTGCGGAGGTCCTGATAGCGATGGAGCACCGGGAGCCCAGCCCGAACCCCCGTGATCATGTTGTGGTAGATGTCGGTGGGGACGTCGGTGCCGTCCAAGGCGCTCTGCAGGTCGTTGTCATAACCCCGGGCCACGGCATAGAAATGGTCGGTATTGATCTTGGTAACCAGGAGTCCGGCAAAGGTTTCACGGTATTCCGTGAAGCGCTTCCAGAAGGCCTGGAAAACGGTGAGGCGATCGTCCCGATTGGGCAGATATCGAAGCTGGCCATAACCCGATTGGTCGAGCTTCACTTCGCTGCCATCTGAGAGGGTTGCCATGGGCCAGGGGACGTTGACCGTGGCCAGGGTCTGGTAGATCTTGGTGGACCCGGCGGCCATGTCTCCGGCTTGAGCAATGGTATTCTCCACTTCCTTGGAACGGATGTGGTCGCGCCGACGGGTGGTGTTGTAGATGTAGGTTGAAAAGTCCGCCAGGCCTTTGTCTTTGCCGTACTCCGCCAGTTTCTCCGGGGCCATGGCCAGCAATTCGGGGTCCATCCATGACATTGCTGCCTCGACCTTGGTACCCACCTTGCCGATGCGGTCGAAGAGCGCCTGATTTTCAGATACTTTGAGGTCGACATGGTAGACACGGCTGGCGTAGCTGTAGAGCTTGCCGTAGTTCTTGACGATATCGAACCGCAGCGTCAGACATTTCGCCAGTTGTGCGGCCGATTGGTCGAGGCTCCCCTTGCACTTCTCCAACTCCTCCACCCGTTTCTCCACGGCACCAACGCCCTCGTTCCAGGCATCAACCGAGGCGAATAGGTCAGTCACATTCCACTTGTATTTCTCTGCCACCTGGGTGGGGTCCTTGATCGTTGTAGTCATCTTTCCCTCTGCATAGGCCATGGGCACAGAAACTGTTGCCAGTGCCATAATCGCCATCAACTTAGCCATTCTCTTTGCCATTGCCATCCTCACTATGGTTACAGCTGCCAATTCATTCGAGGCATACGACAACTGGCCTCCTGTGGCAAGCGCTGTGTCGTCAATTTCCCGCAACTGCTACCCGCCCCCGGTTAAGTGATCCACCAGAATCCGTGTCCCAATGATCAGCAGAATCACGCCCCCCAGAAACGCCGCCTTGCGTTCAAAGCGGCCGCCGACGATGCGCCCGACAAAGACGCCGGCAAACGAGGCTCCGCACGTAACCAGCCCGATAACCGAGACTGCCAGCAGCACTGGCACGGCCAGCACCGACAGCGTCAGTCCCACCGCCAGCGCATCAATGCTGGTAGCAACGGCGAGCAGCAGGAGCACGTACAGACTGCCGGTGTCGTGGCTCTTGGCCTCACTGCTCCTGAAGGATTCCAGCACCATGTGGCCCCCGACGATGCCCAGGAGTGCGAACGCTACCCAGTGGTCAAAGGGGGCGATGGTCTGGGCCACGGCAGTCCCGGCCAACCACCCAAGCAGAGGCATGAAGGCCTGAAAAAAGCCGAAAAGCAGGCCCAGTTTAAGGGCTAGAAAGACTGTTCCGCTGGAGGTTACGGCCCCGCAGGCGATGGATACTGCAAGGGCATCCATGGCCAGGCCGAGTGCCGTCGCGAGTAGTTCCAGAATGCCCAAAGTACCTCCCTTGGAGAGTGGCGTAGCGCAGGCACAATAACCCGATGCCGACTGTTGTTGTCAACCTAAACTGGTAATCGGCCTGCGCAGAATCTATGATTGAGCGCGGCCATGTTCCAGCCCGGCCGGCAGGAGACACAATGTTTGCTGGTATAGATGTCGGTTCCGTTTCCACTGAGGCGGTGCTTTTCGACGGCCGGATTCGGGCTCAGGTAATCCTGCTTACGGGAGGCGTCCCCCGTGATGCCGGTGAACGGGCGCTGGCCGAGGTTCTGCGAGGAGCCGGTGTGGCGCGCCAGGACATCCGCCGGATCGTGGCCACTGGATACGGGCGGGCTTCTCTTACCTTTGCCGACAAGGCGGTCACGGAAATTACCTGCCACGCCAGAGGCGCACATTTCCTGGACCCAGCCACCGAGATGGTCATCGACATTGGCGGGCAGGATTCGAAAGTGATCGTCCTGGAACCGGACGGTTCGCCTGTGGACTTCGCCATGAATGACAAGTGTGCTGCGGGTACCGGCCGCTTCTTGGAAGTAATGGCCCGAACCTTGGACGTCCCCCTGGCAGACATGGATGCTCTCTCGCAGGGGCAAACTCCAGTTGCCATTTCGAACGTCTGTGCGGTCTTCGCCGAGTCGGAGGTGGTTTCCCTCCTGGCTGCTGAGGTCCCTCGAGGAGAGATTTGCGCTGGCCTCCACGCCTCCGTCGCGGCCAAGGTCGGGGCCATGGTGCGCCGGCTGGGCCTGCGCCAGCGCATCATGTTCACCGGGAGCGCACACCACAACTGGTTCAGCGGATCGG
>CALGBT010000209.1 GCA_937884235.1 uncultured Pseudomonadota bacterium | reverse complement strand
ATCGTCCTGGAAATCCGAATCGGCTTTGTCAATCTCGTCAATCAACAGCACCGCTGTCCGGTCCGCGCAAAACGCCTGCCCAATTTTCCCCATGCGAAGGTAGTCGTCAATGGACGAAACATCCCGGGTCGAATCGCCAAAACGGGAGTCGTTAAGCCTCGTCAATGTGTCGTAGAGATAGAGCGCATCCACAGCCTTCATGCTGCTCTTCACATTAAGCACGATGAGGGGCATCCCCAGCTGCTCGGCGATGGCGTGGGCTAACAAAGTCTTGCCCGTTCCCGGCTCGCCCTTGAGCAGCAGCGGTAGCTCAAGTCGCATGGCCACATTGACAATGCGGGCCAGCTCTTCATCAAGAATATAGCTCTTCGAACCACTGAAATCTGACATCTGAAGCCTCCTCTTTTCCCGGCGCAGTATAGGCGGCCTTCCCCCTCGCTGCAAGCGGCGCGGCGGGCTCTATTATCTGTAGAGAAACCCTACCATATGGAGCCGCTGACGCAGCCAATGTCAGCAAAGCGGCCCCTACAGCGGGTTTCCACCGCTGGCACACCCCTTGCTTTAGTCACCAGGCAGTAGTGACAAACTTGGAAGGAGGCAACCATGCAAGGAACAAACAGAATCGCTCCTGGGATTATCCGGGCTCTGGTCTGGGAATTCGTCTGGCGACTAGGCTCTGCTACCGTGCTCATCTTTGGTATCGTCTTCGTCATGGCGCTGAGCCTTGGCGGGTGTGGCACCCAGGAGGTCGAGGCCGCACCGCCCCCGCCACCCCCCGGCCTCTCCATTACCCTGGAGCAGCTGGCTGAAATCCAGGCCGCGCTAGACGAGACCAACCACCTGGCCGAAGCTGCCAGCCGTTCCGTCGTTACCCTCGAGGAGTGCCGCAATCTCTTCTGGCAAGCGGTGGAACAGCCGCCGGCGCAAATGGCTCGATGGAACCAGTCTCAGCACCTCGACTATCTCGTCTCCATGGTCCAGAACAGGGACCGCTGCGAAGACCGGGCGCTCATCCATCTGGCCGGCCAGATGAGTTTGTGAGACGAAAAGCATTCACACGCGCCCCACATCTGGCTAGAATCCCCGCGGAGGCTAGCCATGAAATCGACAATCATACCAATCCTAATGCTGCTCCTCGCCGCCTGTGGGACTGACCCAGGCACCGTGGTTTATCTTGACCAGAATTCGGCCGAGACACTCCCAGACGTCACCGACGATTCGGGACAACCCGCCCCGGATGTGAGCAACGACGACGGCGTCAGTCCCGTGGAACTGCCCGAAGTCCTGACCTGGCTCGACAGCGGCGCCGAGGCCATGGACGGCGGGCTGCTCCCGGGCCCCGGCGAGGCCGGATACCCCTGTACCAAAGATGGTGAGTGCAACTCGGGTTTCTGCATTCAGACGCCAGAAGGGCAGCAGTGCACCATCAACTGCGAAGAGGAATGCCCCTTCGGTTGGGAATGCGTCCTCCATACCCCGAGCCTGCCCGACCAGGTCTACATCTGCGCCCCCACCTTCCTCTCTCTCTGCCGCCCCTGCCAGACCAATGATGATTGCTGGGTGAACGGTATCGACGCAGGGGAGACCTGTGTGGTCTACGGTGCCGACGGCAACTACTGCGGCGGCTCCTGCGCAACGGACGTCGACTGCCCCGAGGGCTTTGCCTGCGGGGCTGCCCAGGACGTCACCGGTGCCTCCGTCAACCAATGCCTCAAGGATGCCGGCCAGTGCCTCTGCAGCCAGTGGTTCGCCGACCAGGGGGCCGACACCGATTGCTTCGCCACCAATGACGCCGGCACCTGCTACGGCGAACGCCATTGTTCGGCCAGCGGTCTCACCGCCTGCTCAGCACCAACCCCGACTGCCGAAGTATGCAACGATCAAGACGACGACTGCGACGGCGAAACCGACGAGGAACTCTCCGGCGGCGATTGCCTCGTCCTCAGCCCCAATGGCGCCTGCCCCGGGATCCTCTTCTGCATCAGCGGCCAGGAAGTCTGCGAAGGCGAAAAGGCCAAAGCCGAACTCTGCGACGGCGAAGACAACGACTGCGACGGCAGCGTCGACGAAGACTTTGAGGATACCGACGGCGATGGCGTTGCCGACTGCCTCGAATCCGACAAAGATGGCGACGGCATCCCCGATGGCCTGGACAACTGCCCGGCAAACTTCAATCCGCAGCAGCAGGATAATGACCTGGATACCATCGGTAACCCCTGCGATCCCGACGATGATAACGACCAGGTGGCCGACGAGGACGACTGCGCTCCCCTCGACTCCAAAGTGCACCCGGGGGCAGACGAACTCTGCGATGGCAAGGACAACAACTGCAACTATCTCGTGGACGAAGGCTTCATCGATACCGATACCGATGGCTACAAAGACTGCACCGACGATGACGATGACAACGACGGCGCCGCTGACAACGCCGACTGCGCACCCCTCGATAGCTCGATCAAGCCTGGCAATCCCGAACTCTGTGACGGCCTTGACAATGACTGCGACTCGGATATCGACGAGTCCTTTGCCGATACCGATGACGACGGCAGCGCCGACTGCGTCGACCTGGACATGGA
>CALGBT010000208.1 GCA_937884235.1 uncultured Pseudomonadota bacterium | reverse complement strand
GGCGGTGGTGCGGGTGGCTCGGTGGTGCTCTTTGCCGACTTCCATCAGTTGGACGGTGACGTCACCGCGGCCGGCGGCAACGGCGGCCAGGGAGCGGCGCAGAAGTGGCAGTTTGTCAGCCCGAGCAAACTAAGTGGCGTCAGCTTCGACACCCATTCGCATGGCGGCGGTTACAGTCCCAAGTACAAGGAATTCTGGTACCCCCAATGGTCGGGTAGCACGATTCACCGCATCAGCACCAACTACTTGTCCCTGGGGTCGTTCAGTTCCGGCAATACCTACATGATGCAGCTCTGGGGCGAGAAAGACGGCACCTACTACACCGCCAACTGGAGTCAGGACAGGATTCGCAAGTTCAACGACATGAGCAGTGGACAGATATGGGAGTTCAATGTCGGTAGCAATGCCGGCGGCGTTTGCACCGATGGCTCCCATGTTTACGCAATGCGCTATAACGAAAATACGGTCTGGAAGTTGGACCGTGAGACCGGTGCTCAATTGGAGACTTTCACTCTACCCAATACCCCCAATAGCCTATACGGCGGACTCGTTTGCTTGCCGGGTCGCCTTTACTACATTGCCGAGAACGGGCAGGGCAGAATCTACGACCTCAACTCCAAAAACGAGATCGGCAGCTTCACCGTCGATGGCGGAGCCAGTAACATGTCCTTCGACGGAGAGATCATGTACACCGCTCCCAATAATTCCAATGTTACGCGATACCGACTTCTCGACGGCAACTTCTACGATCCCTGGGGCAACGGCGGTGCTGGCGGTGAGGGCTGGGTGTTGCCCAAGGCTCCCCTCGCAGGGATCATCAATGAGTCCTATCCCAAGGGCATCGAGATCTGGGTGGACGGCAAGGAGATCACACCGCTGGTAGGCGACCCCAATGGCAAGGGGTCCCCGGCCTGGGACGCGCCGGTGAAGAAGTGGGGCAAGGATGGGCTGGAGGCCTGGTCCACCGGCTCGCTTGATCTCACGACGGTGGCGAACTGGACCCTGGGCGAGCATTCCATCCAGGTCAAGGAGACGGGCGGTGCCGGCGGCGACGTCAAGATGTTCGCCTACGTCATCTATCCCTTCACCAAGTCTTCGGCGCCCAGCAACGACACCTGTAATGCGCCTATCATGCTCGACCTCTCGGGTCCCGTGACTACCACGGGCACTACCGAAGACGTGATGGGTAAGATCAAGGCGACTGACGCCAACATCGGACCCTTCTGCGGTGGCGCCGGCGGCCCCGACGTGACCTATGGCTTCGTCTTGCAGGACTGGCGCAGCCTGACCATCAACGTTACCGCGGCCTTTGCTTCCCGCGTCTACGTGCGCAAGGGCACCTGCGCTGATGGCGAAGTTGTGGCCTGTGGGACCAATTCCTTCAATACCGGAGTGCTGGAGCCTGGCACCTACTATCTGGTGGTGGATTCCGACGGCAATCTGCACAAGGGCGATTTCACCTTGAACGTGTCGCCGTCGCCCCCGGACGCGCCGGACAATGATTCGTGTGCGGCCCCCCAGCAGATGATTTTCCAGAACAACGTCGCTCAGGCGAGCGGCATGACCCTTTTCTCCACCGACCTCTCCTCCGCGCCTTGCGGCGGGGCCGGCGCCCCGGAGAATGTCTTCACCTTTGTGGTCCCCGCCGGCACGTCGATGCTGAGCCTGGCGGTAGATGCCGACTTCGCCCCCGCTCTCTACCTCTCCAAGGAAGATTGCGGGGCCGCACCGGTGGCCTGTATTCCCGATGCCAGCTATGACATGGGCTGGCCGGGGCCGGGCACTTACTACCTCTATGTGGATGGCAAGACCGCCAATGACAAGGGGCTTTACACCCTCACTGTTTCGATGACGCAGTAGCGTGGAGGTTTGCATGCGCAAGATAATCTGGCTCTCTTCTCTTTTCACGCTACTGCTGGCTCTGCCGGTTCAGGCCGCCGCGCCGGCGGCGCTCTCCTACCAGGGTTTTCTCACCGATTCCGTGGGCAACCCGGTGACGGGTACCTGGACGGTTACATTCGGCCTGTTTGCCGCGCCCACAGGCGGGCAGCCTCTTTTTGAAGAGTCCTTGGATGTGACCACCGACAAGGGGCTCTTCAGCGTCTACCTCGGGACCCCTGATAATCCGCTGCCGGTGGCTTCCTTTGAAACGGGCCAACTTTTTCTGGCGTTGACGG
>CALGBT010000207.1 GCA_937884235.1 uncultured Pseudomonadota bacterium | reverse complement strand
CGTGATGTTGTAAGGCTTGCCCAGCAGCACGAAGGCCTTGTCGAAATCCCCAGAGAGGATCTCATGTCCTCGCAACAACAACGCTTCCTCGTACTCACGCTGCGCCTTGGTTCCCGCGGCAAGTGCCTCTCGGAGTTGCTCTTCAGTCAGGTTCCAGCGCTGCAGCGAGGCCTTCAACTGTCTAACGATTCGATCAGGCGACGAAGCAAGATGGACCGCCGGTGCAATAACCCGGTCGGAGGCAAAGTCGCCGACCATAAACCCCGCCGATTCCTCAAAGGGGCAGAGATGGCTCGTCTCATCGCCCCCATCCGAAATATCCTGGATGGCGGGCAAGAAGACGAAGTCCATTTCCTTCTGGTCGTCGAGCAGGTTGGCAACATGTCCATAGATCAACTTAACGGGCAGGCAGGTTTCGGCGGTGAGGTTCTGGACTCCCTTCTCGAGGGTGGCGCTGTCGGAGGTCTGGTCCAGGATCACCCGGAAGCCAAGGGTCTTCAGGAAGGTCGCCCAGAGGGGGAACAGGTCGTACATCATTGATGCCCTGGGAATGCCAGCCGTGCCCAGCCACGCCCTGCCCCCAGCATAGGATTCCAATCGCTCCTCTACTTCTCGCACCAGGTCAGGTTGCTCAACATAATCCCGATGCGCCTCCCGCGCCGAGAATCTCTCGCAAACATCACCAAAGAAGGAAGTGTGCTCGCCCATTCGAATACGGGATACCTGGCAGAGGTTGGAGCAGGCCCGGCACTCGAAGGTCTCCACTCGCGCAGAATCCGCCGCGTCAAGTCCCTTAAAGGAAGTCTCGCCATCACCCATCTCGTCCCGGGCAGCGACGGCCGCGCCAATGGCCCCAGAGAGACGGTTGTAAGGATGCACTGTCACCTTCTTCCCCAACAGAGCCTCAAACGCCGCGACCACGGCTCGGTTGGAGGCGACTCCTCCTTGAAAGACGACGTGGTCCCCAATGCGGCGGCCCGCCACGACCCGCTCCAGATAATTCTTCGCCACGCTCAGCGCAAGTCCGGCGAGGATGTCGTTGAGAGGTACACCTCGTTGCCGCGCCGAGACAACTTCGCTATCCATGAATACGGTACACTGGCTGCCCAGAGAGGCCGGCTCCGTTGCCTTGAGAGCCAGGGACTCAAACTCGCCAAAGATTGAGACGCCCAGCCCATCGCCCTGCTCTTCGAGGAAAGATCCGGTACCGGCAGCGCAGATCTTGTTCATGACAAAGTCGGCGATACGGCCGCGCCGCACGGAGACGTATTTGGAGTCTTGCCCCCCTATCTCCAGAATGGTGTCAACGTCCGGTAGCACGTGGCGGGCTCCCAGGAGTTGGCAGGTAATCTCGTTCTTGACCACATCCGCGCCCAGAAGACTCCCAGCCAGATGCCTACCAGAGCCGGTGCTGCCGACTCCCAGCACCCGCAGGAATCCGTTGGTTCGCTGACGCAGGATGGCGAGGCCTTCGCGCAAAACGCCCACGGGGTCCCCCCGGGTCCTCAGGTAGAGCCCATCCAGCACCTCTCCGTCCCGGGAGAGCAAGCAGAAGTCCGTGGAGACCGAACCTACGTCGACGCCAAGATAGGCCTCTACCTCTGCGGTCGGGGCGATTTCGGGTTCGGCGAGAGCGCTCCCCTCTCCCGCACTTCGCAGCGGCGGCAGACTCAGGCCGCGCAGCCGAGAGCGACCGCCATCTTCAGCCAACCACTGCTGGATCTCATCCCCAGTAAGAGCCCGACCCGACTCCCGTGCTGCGAGAGCGACCCCCAGCGCAGCCAGATGGCGCGCCTCGGCGATGGCGATCAGCTGGTCATCTTGCAGCTCGAAAACCTCCTTGAAGGCACGGTGCAGACCAGAATTCAAAGCCCCGCCTCCAGCAAGAACCACGGGCAGGGCGAGGTCAGTACCCCGCAGAAGCGTAGCTCGGAAATTGCGAGCCAAAGCCATGCAGAGACCGAAAGTGATCTCCTCCATGGGAGTTCCCTTCTGCTGGAGGTGAATCATGTCGGATTTGGCAAAGACGGCGCAGCGACCAGCAATGGGAGCCGCGCATTTGGCCCCCAGTGCGCAAGCCGAGAGTGCGGCAATGTCCATCTTGAGGCGGCTGGCCTGTTGCTCCAGAAATGCCCCGGAACCAGCGGCACATTGGTCGTTGAGCGCAAAGGACTCCAAGGTACCGCCTTCCCCCAAACGAATCCATTTCGACTGATGGCCGCCAACTTCGATAATGCCCCTGACGTCGGGATAGAGATGGCCCACTGCTTTGGCCGTAGCCACCAGATCGTTCTCGGTGCAACACTCTGAAAGGCTGGCAAACCGATTCTTGCCTCCCCCTGTGACCCCCAAGGTCCCGGCCCCTTCCACCCCTTCCAGCAGCCGCCCCATGAGCAAAGCCAGAGCGCCCGATAGCGAACTCCCCACCGGCTCGTAAAGACTGCGGAAGATGCTTCCCGCAGGGTCAAGCAGGACCCCCTTGATTGCCACAGAGCCCATATCTATGCCTGCAGAGAACCTGGTATCAATCGCCATGACCGTTCCTTCAGAGAGGTTGTCGTGCGTGCGCATTCACATCCGAGCATCGCAGTACCTACCACTCGTCATCGCCATTGACAATCAGAAATAGCTAAGGTGCAGGAGGCGCCGGTCTAGCCGATTCCTTTGAGCGCAAACCAGAGGCCAATCAAGATGATGAGCAGACCTGCTGCACGTCGCATCCACTCTGTGGCGCGAGTAAGACCCCGGGAGGAAATGAGCCGTTGGGCGGCACCGACGGAGGTGCCTGCCACGAGAATAAGGACGCTGTGCCCGAGACCGTAGGTGAAGAGCAGCATCCCGCCGTAAGGCACCGAAGCTCCTGACCCGGCCAAATAGGTGAGCAGCACTAACAGAATGGGGGCTGCGCAAGGAGCGGAAACAAACCCGAAGAGGAGCCCTAGCAGCAGAGCACCGGCCGCTCCTCGCACCTGAGGCTGAAACCTAACCATGGCAGGGATGGGAACGGATACCAGCCCCATGAGATGTAGACCCATGGCCAGACAGACCGCGGCGACCACCCAGTTCCAGAGGGATGAGACATCCCCGTACATCTGCCCGGCCAACGCGGCCAGCATCCCCATAATCACGAAGGTGGCAGAGAGCCCGAGAATAAAGAGGAGCGAGTAGCCGAAACTACGCAGCACTCCCCCATGTTTCTGGCCGGCGACAAAAGCCATCATCAATGGAATCATGGCCAGGACACAGGGGCTGGCGGCGCTCAGCACGCCGCCCACGAAAACCGCCACCAGTCCCAACCACGGACTCGTTTGGATGTACTCACCCGCCTGGCTGACAAAGGCATCAAACATTGGACTTCCCCTCACTGCAAGACACGCCCGATTTGCTCAACGGTGACTTCACCTTGCAGCATCTCCACAAGCACCTCGGAGCCGTCAAAGAAGTAGAGCCCCGGAGACACCATGATGGGCTTCAGGTCGAGGTATAGTTGGGCGTCCTCGGACTGGGTATCGAGGTGCACCAATTCCACTTTCGGAGGCGTGGTCATGGTGCCCAAAACGCTCTGGAGGTTGGCCCAGGTAGCTGCTTGCCGCGTCCTGGTGCAATCGCAGCAGTTCTCCTGGTCAACAAAGACGACACTGCCTATTTCCCCCCCGGCAGCAGCGTCCAACGCCTTCGATGCTGACTCCAACTTCTCTGGCTCGGGCGCCGTCTTCTTGCCGCTAC
>CALGBT010000206.1 GCA_937884235.1 uncultured Pseudomonadota bacterium | reverse complement strand
TTTCTTGTCGCGGAACTTGGGCTCTAATCCCAAGCACTCAGCAGTCCTTCGTAGCGCTCGCTTTGCCTGGTCCCGCGTCAATTTCCATAGCTCGGCTGCGGTAGACGGGGAGCATTCATTGAGGCGTGAAAGAAAACGTGTCGACACACCGGCTTCGGCGGCGGTTTCTATCGTCTTGTCAATTCCAAAACCCGTCCGTGCAATGACCAGGAAGAACGTCTGATCCTCAAGCGACATACCCTGATGTCCTTTGAGGTACTGGGCGAAACGGCGATAGTGTGACAGTAGCGGTCCACCTTTCGCTATCAGTCGTTCTAGGCTTGCTGGGTATGCAGCTTGGGCAGCCAGGTAAAGGAAGACTTGCTGCATCAGATACCACGGTAGGCGGGAACTACTTCTTGGTTTGTCAACGAACTGGTCGAAGATTTGCTGGGCCTCGAGAACGAGCCTCTTATGATAATCAAGAGGCGAAATATCGTCTGGCAGGCATTCTGCGTCCGAGACGATTCCGGTTTCCGTCGCACCAGCTCTGAAGAGATCCGAGAGACAGTACAGGCGCACTTCACGCAGCGCACCCTTTGAGCCACCTTCTGACCAGCCAGGTTTCAGTAAATCAAGAACCCGGTCGAGAAATTCTGAATCCGGATACATGTCTAGTGCGATTCTTAGCAAGCGTACGTTGGCAGGATTAGTCGTCCATTCTTCGATAAGCAGTGCGGAGAATACCTTCGCTCGCTCATCGAGTTGATTCTTTGAGAGGACGAGGTGACGCTGCATCCCACTGTCATATGGCACGTCTCCGTCTTCACCTTCGTCCGTCGCTGCTTCGCCGAGACTTGGTTCTTCATCCCCAGTAAGGGGCGCAATGAGCGAAATGTTCGCCGGAACTTCCCGGCCGCAAACCGAGCAGCCGTTTCATCACCCATGTCAGACATTCCAACCAACAAGCCAGTCATCCCAGCTTCGTTGGGCGTTGCCTCCGAGGAGAATCGCTGCTGCGTGTGAAAGAACCCCTCAATTGCCCCAATCAGTTCAGTGCCATGCAACATATCGAAAGTACCCGAAACTTCGCTCTGAATTCGCCTAGCGGCATTGGATTGTGGCACTAGGAATCTACGATCGCGCCCCTCGACAGTGACTTTCGTCTTGGTTGGCTCGATGAGTAAGCCAGGTGCTGTCTCCGTAAGGCACTTTTGCAGCCAGTTCACAGTTGCGTTCTTGATTTCATCCTCGGTCAGGCCACGAGGGACGGTTAGAACTAGCCGGAGATCGTCGACGTAATACGCTGCATCATTGAGGACCAGGTTCCCAGCACGATCGATTGTCTTGCCGAAGGTATTTCGCAGAGACTGTTCAAAATCTTGCAGCACAATATTGGCGAAGAATCCAGATGCGACGAGCCCCTGTGGAAGTGCGACCTTACTAAAGTCCGGTAGTTCCTGCTCCTTCGCATGACGTTCAGCTCGGATCTTGTCCGACCAACGCCAGTCGAATACTCTGGCTGCAAACTCGAAGAATCTATGGTCATCGCCGGGTTTGTGGAACTGAGCAATCTTCTGCTGAAGAAGAACGGGATCGACTCGGTCGTAGAATTTTGACAGGTCGCTCTGCACGATGGCGACCTCGGAATCGCCATCTTCTGGTAGGCCTTTGGTTACAACGCGAGGACGTTCAAGGAATGTTCGATAGTCCTGAAAGTACTGGCGATAGAGCTTGGAGCTGCCCCAGCGATGCCGAAGCCGTTGGTGGTCTTGGTCACAGAAAAGCCGATGTCCATAACCGAGCACACGTTGGCGATTTTCTGCAAGGTCGATCGGCAAGCGCGGGTCGCCCATCATCGTCTCAACACGGTCGGCCAAGCAAAGCAGGATAGCCATCGCAATGACTTGGTCCCGAAGGGCAACATGCGCAAGCGGGCGGAGCTTCTTCTGGTATCCTTGCTTCGGAAGCGGCCTCCATTCCCCATCAAATAGAGTCCATTTTTGAGACTTTGGAGCAGGAACCAGATCCATCGGTATTGGTGACCAGTCCTCGAATGAAGCTATCGCCTCCTGCAGCTCCGAGATGAACTGCGGTAAGCGAAGCGTTTGGTAATCAATGCCGAGAGTGTCAGCGTACCAACTGTGTGTACGAAGGTAGGAGGTGGTCTTCTTCCAAGCTTGTATTAAAACGCACTCCAGCTGAATATCGTCGAGCGTCGGGCTGAGATTTTGCTTCATTTGAAAAGGTCTCCGCAGCTGTTGCGTTGTGTGTGTTGTAATATGTATCCGACTCTTTATGTCGTGGGGCGAGTATCTTTGGTGAAGATGGGAGTGTCAATGACGGCAGCTTCGACTCTTTCTGTAAGCGACATTCGCGTCAAGGAACATCCACGATTAGATCACGTTTCTGGTTGTGGCCTAAGAAGTAGGCATGCGAACTGATTGCAGACGAGCTATCTTTGCTCAGCTTCCCTGAGCTAGAGGGTGACAGCGGATATCTGAAACAGTGCGTATAGCTATTGTGCGGTTGCAGGTAGACGTTGCGTTCTTGCTTGGAAGCTATCTCAGGGTCTTGTCGTATTCCTGGGATTCACCGTATGGAGTCACCGTTGACGCAGATTTCCGCGCGTGATGTACTGACGCCTCAGATATCGCAGAGAGGTGAGAGGCGGTGCAGATCGGTGACAGGCGGCGACCTTCCTGTGGAGACCAGTGATCCGACATGATCTACACCGCCTCGATCACCAGCGCCTCCCTTCGCCTGCGCGAGAGCCGGATCGTTGCGGATCTTCTTCTCAGGGGAGTCGGCGATTCGGAGTGGAGAGAGGCGATCTTCGCGCAGAACATCCTCCAGACACGCAGCCCGAGATCAGCTCGCAACCTCTCGAGCCTGCTCCGGGCCCGGCTGGAACCCATGGGTGCTGAACTCTGGGGTATGGTGCGCGACGGTGGGCGTGAGCTCGCGACCCAGGCGGCCTTCGCCGGCACGGTCAGAGACAGCCGCATCCTGGGCGATTTCCTGGACCTCGCCCTCCGGGAGCAGCGGGTGCTCTTCGCCAGGCACCTCGGCCCGCATCTCTGGCAGGACTTCATCGCCGGATGCCGGGGACGGGACCCGGACATGCCCCAGTGGAGTGACGCCACCGTCGCCCGGCTCCGCTCTGCGGTCTACTCGATGTTGGCGGAGGTCGGATACTTGAAAGATACCCGGAGCCTCCTGCTGCAGAACATCTTCGTCGACGAGCAGCTGGCCTCGGTTCTCAGGGAACGTGGCGAGACCTATGTACTGCGCTGCATGGAGGTGACCGAGTGACCCTCACGCTCACGGACCGGCTCAATCTCATCCTGCCGCACATCACCTCCAAGGCCTTCCTGTCCAGCGAGGGAATCGGTAACGAGATCGCCTGCTACATCTTCGACTACCCGGCCACCGACGAGCTGCAGGTGCGTGCGCACATCGCCTGGATGATGGAGCGCTTCACGACCCACCACAAGGACCTGCGGGTCCTGCACCTCGACCTGTTCGATGTCGTGGTGGCCCATCTGGAGCAGCGCGGACTCTGGGCGAAGGTGCTTCAGATGCAGCAGACCCGGGAGGTCCCGGAGGTGCTCAATGCCCTGCGCGGCCCGCTGACCGCGGAGAAGCTCCGGGACGCCATCGCCGCAGGGTATGCTCCGGGAGACCATGACCTGGTCCTGCTCTCCGGGGTGGGGCGGGTCTGGCCGATGATGCGCGCCCACGGGC
>CALGBT010000205.1 GCA_937884235.1 uncultured Pseudomonadota bacterium | reverse complement strand
AGTTGGCGCTAAGATGGTTGTTTTCGTTGGGTATTGCTGCCCTCTTCCTCTGGCTCTCTTCCCGGCAATGGCCCCTGGAAGCTGTGCTCTGCGACAGCGTCCAGTTGGACCGCACAACCCTTCTGTGCGTGGCTGACCACGGGGTGGGGCCGGTTTTTTCCTGGTCGGTGAATCTCTTGGCGCTTGTCGGGGCTTTCGCAGTTCTCTGTGTGGTTCATTTTCTGCGAGTTTTGCGTTGGTCACCGTTGCTCCGGCCCCTGGGTGATTTCGAGTTCTCCACTCTGAATCGAGTTGGTGCGGTTTCTTTCATGGCGGTCTTCATCTTCCCCTTGCGGCTGGGGGAGTTTGCCCGCCCTTACCTGATTTCCAAGACCGGCAAGGTTCGCAAGAGCGCAGCCTTTGGAACGATTGCAGTTGAACGGGTCCTGGACGGCCTGATGATGGCTCTGCTGCTGGCCCTGGTCCTCTTCTTCCTGCCTGCTGGCGAGGGGACTACGTATGTCAGCTTGCGCGCCGGGGCGCTGGTCGCATTGGCGGTCTTTGCCACCGCGCTGGTGCTCCTCATTGTCGCCTACATGAGCAAGCCTCACGCAGTGCGCTTTGTTCACGGAGTGGCCGGGATGCTTTCGAAAGGTCTCGCCAGCCGTCTCTCTGGTATGATGGAGGCATTCATCGACGGCCTCAAGGCGATGCCTTCGGCCAGCACGCTTCTACGATTTCTTCTGCTCACCATCTCCTATTGGGGCATCAACGGGCTCTATTACTATCTGATGGCTGAAGCGTTCGGGCTTACATCTCTAATCGACCTGGCGGGCGCCTATGCCATGATGGCGGCGGTTGCTGTTGGCATGATGATTCCCAATTCACCGGCCAATGTCGGCTCTTTCTGGTACTTCCTGTTGCTGCCCGTGGCCCTCTACGGCGAACCGGAGTTAGCGGGGACGCCCCTGGCCTTTGCCCTGGCGGTGTGGGCCATGATGCTGCTGCAATACTCTCTCTTTGCCGGGTTCTTTCTGGCCACGGGGCGAGTGACGCTAGATTCCATCTGGTCGTTGCAGAAAAAGGGGCTGGCCGAACATGAGTAGGTTCTCGCACGAGGATCTGTCGACCCCAGACGGGCAGGTTGTCTCCCTCTCAATCCTTGCTGCTGACGCCCCCCGCGGTGCAGTCCTGCTGCTGCACGGATTCGGGCAGAATCTAATGACCTGGCACGCCACGCAGCGGTCCATGGCCGAACATCTTTGCCAGTCCGGCTGGACCGTCTACGCTGCAGAATTGCGCGGTCACGGGCGCAGCCGCAAACTCGGTGGCCGGTGTGCGCACTCCCTTGCTGACTATTTTCAACTCGATCTGCCGACGGTGATGGACGCCATCATGGACCGCCGCACGGCAGGGCCGCTGGTTGTGCTGGGCCACAGCCTGGGGGGACTGATGGCCGCTTACCTCGGTACGCGGTATGACCACGCGCTGGCTGGTGTTGGCCTGATAGCATCACCTGGCCGAGTGCGCCTGGGGCGCCAGTTTGCGTTGGCACACGTGTTACGAGTGGTGCGCCAGGTGATTCCCGCTTGGCGATATGCTGATGGCGTGCCCTTTCGTCTGGACTGGATCGGCCGAATCACGGCGCTGGCGGTGCAGTGTGCCGGCGAGCGGGCGGCCCATTTTCCAGTGTCTCCCTGGGCCCCCAACAGCATGGAGAAGGGGTTGCTTGTGGACCGGCTGGCCCAGGGCTTTGATGTCACCGGCTTGGGTGTGGTGGCCGAACTTGCGCAGTGGGGCGAGTCGGACCAGATGCCGGTGACGGGAACCACCGCAGACTTGTTGGCCGACTTCAAGAA
>CALGBT010000204.1 GCA_937884235.1 uncultured Pseudomonadota bacterium | reverse complement strand
TGCGGGGAGGCACTGGCCGTGGCCGTCGGGGTCGTTAACCGGCTTGTTGCAGACGAAGTCACCCGGGGTCTTGGGGTCGCCGCAGAAGTTGCAGTCCTTGTCAGTGAGGCAGCTGCCGGGAACGCCACCCGGGAGGCCACAGGGTGGGTAGCAGACGCCCATGGGCAGGCAGATGTCGCCAGCAGGGCAGGGCCAGGTGGGGGAGCACTGGGCGCACTTGTGGTTGTTACAGGCATGTGCCGGGGCATCTGGAGGACCGCAGAACTGGCAGTCGTTGTCCAGGTTGCAGCTCTGGGGACATTTGGGCGAGCACTGGCCGCCGATGCAAATGTCGGAGGCCAGGCAGTGGCTGGTGTTGGTGCCGGTGCAGGCCTGGCACTCATGGGTCTCAGCGTCGCAGACCTGATGCTTCGGGGAGCACGCCGAGCAATCGGCATTCTTCATGCAAACCACGGTGGGCTTGCCATTCTCGTCCGTCGGGCAAGTAAGCTGAGACTCTACGCAGATGCCGAAGGATGAGCATTCCTGCCCTTCAGGGCAACCGGTGCCATCAGTAGGATTGCAAGCGACGCAGCGGTTATCTTCCACGAGACAGGTATGACGTCCATCAGAACAGCCAGTACAGTGGGCATCGAGGGTACAGTTATTTAGGAGGCAGACCATTGGGGCCTTGACGTCTTCGGGAATAGTGACCTCTTCTGGGTCCTGAATGTCCTCAGGCTGGGTCTGGACGTCTTCGGGTTCGATTACATCGGGGGTTGCCGGACAGCCGTCACAAGTTCCCCAGCTCTTGCCATCCTCGGCGCAAGTCTGGACCCCTTGGTCCTCACTGCCGGGGCAGTCGCAAACCTGGGTCGTGCTGGCGGTGCATTCTTCTTCGTTGACTGTCTTTCCCTCGCTGCCGCAACCTGCGGCCAGCGCCGCGGCGAATAGAGCCAACAGCGTCCACTGCGCAAAATGCTTCATGGTTTCACCTCTCCAAATTGCGTTTGTCAGGCGGGTATTATCGCATCATCCCGCATTGTAATCAACAAATGGCCGTGCCTCTACGTGAACCGGGGCATTGCTACTCGACCACCAGGCTCCAATCATCAATGAAAACTACTGCGTCGCCGTCCCAGCCTTCGACTACATCATACAAGCGGACAAAGGCGCGCACGTAGGCGCTACCGTCGGGGGCGGCCACTGCGTAGTTCAGTTGCGCCCAGTCAGCACTATCCTGGGTATAGGCGGAGGAATACTCCTTCTTCAGGGAAAGGTAGGTGTCGGAGTAGAACTCGAGACAGAGGCGGAAGCGACCCGCGGTATCGTTGTCCACAGCCCAGAGGTCGAAGGTTGCCATCTGGCCTGCAGTAACGGGCTTGAAGTAGCCCTGGAAGAGATCCTGGTTATCGCCTGACGTCCAGGTCAACTTGCAGCCGTTGTTCCCGGAATGGGCCATTTCGGTGGTCCACTCGGCGGTGAGGGCGTCGCCGTCCTTGACGAAGTCCGCGGGCGGGTTGTTGGGCCCCCCCTCTTCGAAGCCCCAGTTTGAGTCATCGGCGTCCACTGGC
>CALGBT010000203.1 GCA_937884235.1 uncultured Pseudomonadota bacterium | reverse complement strand
GGATTATACTACATTGATGTTCAAATGGGTTTTCTTGGCTGCCCGGTGCCCACTCCGGTTGGGGCAAATGCCCATGCGCCTCTCGGTCCCGGAGACGGTAGCGACCAGGTGGCGACAGAGGACGCTTACGTCAGTATTGACAATGGAATGGTCATGCTCTGCGCGTCTGCCGGTTTGACTGCCTCGCAGCGGCGACTTTGCGAGTACATGGGGAGGAACATTGCTCTTGAATCAGACGCAGGGGCGGACCCGGCTGATGCCGCCTCCGCCACCAGTGGTCCGCAGAGCACCGCTCGCCATCGACTGTACGACCGGACATATTGTGACCTTCTCCCTGGGGGTCTGGAGTTCGTCGGTGTCCTCGGCAATTTCAGAAGGAGGCCTGCAGGAGGAATGAAATTACTGCGAGCCAATGGGTCCCGGAGAGTACGGGAGAGTCTTGTAACTGCACTCGGTCACGAGCCCACCTCCGCCGGAGTCAATGCAACCCTCGACGACCTAAGGACAATAGTTGAAGAGCACCTTGATGGTGTCGTGGCCTGCCAATACGACGGCTACTGGTTGCCGCTGTCGACTGCCAGAGCGCTGTTCGCTGACGAAATGCCACATGAAATGGGGGTTTCCATGTTCCTTCCAAGGAACTACACCGCGAGGCGCTTTCACCGGTGGGCTGAGACTACCGGCTGCAACGCACTGCTGGAAGGGGGAGGGGACCTTGGCGAGTGGGGAACACCCTCAGAACGCGATCCGCTCCTTTCCAGATTGGAGAAGGCCATCAGCACATCTGGCTTGAAGAAGCAGCAGGTCGCCCGTCGACTAGGGGTTAGTCCATCCATGCTTTCCAAACTTGTGAACAGAAAGAAGAGCATCCCCAGTGCCCGCCGCACACGCCTTGAAGAATGGGTTGTCAGCGTAGAGAATAAGAACCGCACGCGTCGGAGAGGTTAGGTTCTTCCGCTGGTCAAGAAATAGCCCCCGGGCGTGCTCGTTGAATTCCCTATACATTACGCCACATTGTGCCATCACTGAGCCTCGAGATGGGGCCTTAAGGAAGGAGATTCACGCCTACGGCTGGTCAAGAAACGGACTTCTCCAACTATTCAGGTCAAGAGAATCTTGGTCAATTGGTCAATTCTCTGGGGTCGCCAGGCTGGCCCGAAATCATTGCATTCATGGCGGTCAGACGACCATGAGGCTGCGCCGTTAGGGTTGACGGTTATGGTGTCACCTACCCGGGGTATGAAGTCAGCACGGAAGCGGCAGTCCGGGTTCCCTGCACCTCCTTCCGACATCCGGGCAGCCGATGCACCGGTTCTTCCATGGCCTTATCTGAAGCCTTGAGGTTATCTGGGTTCCGCACACCGCCACTACCGGGAAGTCGAGTGCGGTCGGTGAAGATCATGTAGGCGGCGGTCAACTTTGAGTCCACGGAGCGGTCTGCGGAAGACTCCATAGTCCCTCTGACAGCGACACACTGGAACCCGGCGACGAGATGGATTAGCATGTGCGGGACGAAGGATTCATACTTCTGGGAGAGCGCGATGAATGCAAGCCGAACTTTGGTCCTGTGCTGTTTGCTAGTGGCGATGACTACTGGTCGCGCTGCGCCGGCCCACGCTGATGAAATAGAGGACGTTGTGCGCATGCGGCTGGGGGCCAGGTGTGGCAAGCACGGAATTGTCAAGAAGCTGCCTCCCGAGCCCGGTGGTCTGCCCAGCTTTCGCTGCGACTGTGACGGCATGAAAGAGGATTGCCCGCAGACGAGTCTCATCGCCGTGCCGGGCCACTTCACCAAGCCCGATGCACAGGAACTTCTGGTCGTTGTGGAGGACATGCGAGAGATTTGCCACGCGGAAGGTTGGGGATACACGGTGCTCATGCGGAAGGTCAAGTCGGACTGGAAGACAGTGGGGCGGGGCGCGGCCATAACCCAGGCTGACCATCTCGTCACCGTGCGGTCGTCGGCGGGCACCGACGTCCTGCTGAGCTACTGGTCCGATTGCTGGCAAGGGTGTTGTCTTGGCGACTACGAGGCTCAGACACTGAAGCTGTCCGATGATGACTTGACATTCGTGAACGCAGGAATCTTAGTGAGGTTCGTGGACTCAGCCCCGAAAGCTGAGGAAACCTACTCGACGCGAGAATTGGAGAAGGTCATCGTCGCGGACACCAATGGTGATGGCCTTCTCGATGTCACGCTCAGCGTTCGTGAGGAATCGGGCACGCAAGATGGCGTGGGCAAACAGAAGCCCTCCAAGCGGCGCACCTTCGAAATGCGCTTCACATTCGATGGCAAGACGTTCTCGCCTGTCCCCGGAACGCCGAAATTTGAGGATGAGGAGTGTTAGACGCGCCGTGGCCCTTGAGAATCTCGTTCTGGCAGGTCCCCCTCTCGAAATTGCTCGTGCGCGGGTGTACGGGGAGTCCTGAGTAGTCTTCTTTCGAGGATGCGACACCATTTGTCGGCCCCCCTGCGGTAGAGTCTGCCGCACAACCCAATTGCAGGAGGAGATATGCCGCTACTGCGTCCCAATGTGCATGCCAGCTACCCCGATGGTGCCGTGCTCCCGCAGTTGGTTGGTGAGCTGCGGCGTAGGCCGGTGCCTGATTGGCTGGTGCGAGCGGAGCATCGCCCGGACTCCATCAGATTCGATTTGCAGGACATCTTGACCGACTCCCTTTACTACCCAGCCTGCGGGAAGAATGGGACACCGGTTAAGTTTCTTTCGGGGATGGTCCATTCATTCATCTATGTTGACTACGCGGTAACCCTAAAGGGGCACCTGAAGGAGCTCTTCGGTGACGACCCGGAAAGCGGTTTCCTAGGCTACGAGTGCTTCTACGAGCGGGAGATCTTGCGCCACGAACTGGTACCCGACGGGTGGACCCCTCCAATCCGCCCCGAGAGCAGGGGCCGCAACCTTGAGTGGCTCAAGCAGATGGAGCGTGCCGCCAAGCCCTTCGGCCATTGGAGCCTCTGGCGCAGAAAGCCTGGCTTAGGCGATGCACACGGTGCCGAGCTCTTCAGCTTCTTCTATCTCGGAGCGGAGATGTCCGCCACTTACCAGGGACTCTATTCACGCTTCGAGATGACCCCACTGGTCCTGACCGTCATTCAGCCTGGAGCCATGGGTGGGGAGTGGGAAGGTGTGGAGCAGGACGGCTGCTTCTTCCAGGAGGTGGTGCGAGCCAATCCCGCGGGCATGCCCCCTTACCTTTTGCGCGGCGGATTCCTGCCCCCGCACTGTTACCACAAACCCTGCTGGAGCGACTACGGCGGCACGTCGGTGGAGCGTGAGTATGAAGGCTACGCACTGCTGCGGTTGCCGGAGAGAGGGGCCAGATTGTGGCGACTCAGGGAGTCGACAAGCAGTTCCCTGTAGCCCGAAACCGTAGGTCAACCGCAAGGCTGACGCTCTGGCAGCGGAAAGAAGGCAGACATGGCTGAGCCCGCGAATGGGTACCTCGAGCACAACATCTCTGCTACAATCCACCCAACTTGCTACGTCAGGTGAACAATGGCTCACATGATTCCCGATATTCCCCCTTCCCCGGACACTCCCGGCGGGCGTGCTGAGCGGTTGGTCTATGATGCTCTTCGGGCCGGGCTCCCCGACGATTTCTTCGTGTTTCACGGCTTGCACTACCTGACCGCTGACGCTGCAGCGGAGGGGGAGGCCGACTTCCTGGTGGTCCATCGGGAACGGGGCATGCTCGTCATCGAATGCAAGGGATATGGCGTGCGCCGCACCGGGCAGGGCCGATGGGTGCGGGCCGATGGGCATGGCGGGGAGAAGGATCTCAAGGAGAGTCCCTTCGAGCAGGCCAGTCGGCACAAGCACCAGTTGATGGAGCGGTTGCTCACGCCGCTGCGCCAACTGGTGGGCAATCCGTACCGCACGTTTCCCTTTCTGGTGGGCCACAGCGTGGCTTTTCCGCTGGTGGCCCGTGCCGACCTCAACCTGCCCCTCGATGCCGACCGCGCGATGGTCATGGATGCCCGGGACCTGGCCGACATCGGAGGCTGGATCGAACG
>CALGBT010000202.1 GCA_937884235.1 uncultured Pseudomonadota bacterium | reverse complement strand
CAGACTCTCGGTGTGGTCGAAGTAGTCGCGGTAGGTCACCGCTGCCTCACCGGCACCGCGCTTCTTCTTGCTAGCCAGTTCTCCACGCTCCCAGGTGAATTTGCGCAACGCTTGACGAATCTCAGTTGAGTTGGTGATCTCTTCGGCAACGATGTCCCGGGCGCCAGCCAGGGCGGCCTCGACGTCGTCGATGGCGAGCTCCGGGTTGACGAAGGCGCGGGCAGCCTGGTAGCGATCGACGCCGCACGGGCGGCGGCCGAGCATCATCTCGGCCAGCGGTTCGAGGCCCGCGGCCCGGGCCACGGTGGCGCGGGTCTTGCGCTTGGGTTTGAAGGGAAGATAGAGATCCTCCAGTTCCTGCCGGTCCTTGCACTGGGCAATGCGCTTTCGCAACTCGTCAGTCAGCAACCCCTGTTCGGCAATGGACTTGAGCACGGTTTCTTTGCGGGCGTTGAGTTCTTTGAGTTTGCTGAAGGCATCCTCGATGGCGCGGATTTCGACTTCGGTCAACTCACCAGTCTGTTCCTTGCGGTAGCGCGCGATGAAGGGAATGGTGTTGCCCTCTTCGAGGAGTTTGAGACAGCCTTCAACGCGGCGGGGTGCCAGGCCGGTCTGCTGGGCAATAGGTGTGGCAAGCGGTTGCATGAGATGCCTCCTGATGGTGCCAGCATTGTAGAGCAAAGCCCCAAATCCGCAAGCACCACCCGACCCTTGACATGCGCGCCCACAAGATCAGACAATCGACCCATCAGCAGAATAACGCACTAGCGAGGTGCGCCGCATGCATTTGAGACGACAAGGGTGGGGAGCGGGTCTATTGCTCCTGGCGCTGGGGCTAATTTGGGGCTGTGGCAGTGATGCCGTGGGCCCAGTGAACCTGGACGTCACGGATACAGGACCTGAGTTGGCCCCGGACATTCCATTTGTGGAGCAGGATCTGGGAACGCCGGATCTGCCAGGATGGGAAGTGCTGGATGTGGTTGGCGATCTGGGGGACGTGGGACATCCATTTGGTGACTGGAACAAACCTTGCGGTGGCAACGAGGACTGCGAGTCGGGATATTGCATCCAGATCTCCGACGATGAATCCGTCTGCACCATCACCTGCGTTGAGGAGTGCCCGAAGGACTGGCTGTGCAAAGGGATCCAGACCGGGCCAGACCTCGCTTTCCTCTGTGTGCCACCCACTGGGAATTCCTGCAAGGAGTGCGGTGGCGATGCGGATTGTGTTTTCAAGGGCGACCTCTGCGTGCCCGTGGGTGAGACTGGCAACCACTGCCTTAATGACTGCTCGAAGGGGCAGCCTTGCCCGAGTGGCTATACCTGTGCGGCAAGGGAAGTTGAGGGGCGGGAGGAGCCAGCCATGCTTTGCGCCCCCGACACTGGGAGTTGCGTTTGCACCGAGGAGTTGAACGGCACCAGCGAGGAGTGCTCCGTCACCAACGAGTTCGGCAAGTGCTTTGGCGATATGCTCTGCGACGGCCCTGCGGGCTGGACGGAGTGTAGTGCCGCGGTCCCAGAGGCGGAGCTATGTGATGGTATCGACAATGACTGCGACGGTTCCATCGATGAGGAGATCGAGCCGGCCCAATGCACCCTCGAAAACGAAGCCGGAGTCTGCGTCGGAACCGAGACCTGCAACGGGGAGGCAGGCCTGGTCTGCGATGCCCCGGTACCCACAGACGAGGAGTGCGATGGACTGGACAACAACTGTGACGGGGCCATCGACGAGACCTTCCCTGACACTGATGGCGACCTCGAGGCCGATTGTATGGATGGTGACGACGACAGCGATGGCGTCGTCGACATCGCCGACAACTGTCCGCTAGTGAAGAACATCGGCCAGTTGGATACCGATGATGACGGCCTCGGGGATGCATGCGACGAAGACGATGACGGCGATGGCACTCCCGATGATGCGGACAACTGCCAGGAAGAACCAAACCCGTTGCAGGAAGATCTCGATGAGGATGGGCTTGGGGATGTTTGCGACGAAGATATCGACGGGGATGGCTCGAACAACGTCTGGGACTGTGCGCCAGAGGACCCCACGGTCTATCCGGGGGCATTGGAAATCTGTGACGGTCTTGACAACAACTGCAACCTCTTCGTGGACGAAGGCTACCCCGATCTCGACGGCGATAACGTAGCGGATTGCGGCGATACGGATGACGATAACGACGGAATCCATGACCAGCTGGATAATTGCCCGGTGAATGCCAATGCGGACCAGAGCGATGTGGATGATGATGGGCTTGGGGACGTGTGCGACCCCGATGCCGATGGGGATGGCTTTGACAATGGCGACGATTGTGCCTGGTTGAATCCTCTGATCTTCCCTGGGGCAGAAGAGCTCTGCAATGGTTTCGATGACAACTGCAACGGGCTGGTCGACGAGGGTTATCCAGACCTTGACGATGACCTTGTGGCCGACTGCCTCGATAGCGACGACGACGGCGATCAGGATCCTGATGATACTGACTGTGCGCCGCTGGACCCCGATGTCTATAACGGTGCACCAGAAACCTGCAATGGTCTGGATGACAACTGTGACGGGGTCAAGGACGAAGGCTGTCCTCCCGTCAACCTCTCGCTCCATCAGGTACAAGCGGTGGTCCGGGGGAAGGCTGGGCAGATCAAGGCGTCAGCGGTTTTTGGCCGGCCCGTCGGCCGGATCTTGAGCAGCGAAGAGAGCGGTTATAAACTCCAACTCGGGGCGAGCAGATAGGAAGGAGACCAATATGAGGACAATCACAATGATGCGTGCAACTGTAATGGCTGTTACACTTTGTCTCTTCGCCGCCCCGGCACTTGCGGAGTGGGGCCCACCGGAGATCGCCGTCCAGGGTTTTCTCACCAATCTGGCCGATGAGCCGGTGGCCGGAGTCGTGGACATGACCTTTGCGATTTACCAGGGGGAGGGTGGGGTGGCCCCCGCGTGGACCGAAACCCATGCCGACGTCGAGCTGGTCATGGGCCACTTTGACCTGGTCTTGGGGACCCAGAACCCCATGGACGATCCGCCGGTTTTCGAGCAATTCGACGACCTGTGGGTGGGCATTGCCGTCAACGGTGGCCCCGAATTGCCCCGGGCACCACTGGCCGCCGTGGGCTATGCCATGCAGGCCCGGCATGCCGAGTATTGCGGTTCTTTGACGGGTAGCGTCTGTGCCCAGGGGGAGATCCTCAAGTGGTCGGGCAAGGAGTGGGAGTGCGCGGCCGACGACAACACTGGTTATGAGGCCGGCTGGGCCATTTCCCTGGCCGACGGGAAGATCACCGCCGACAAGGGAGTGCTGGATGGTGCCTACGTTGAAGAAGACGAAGAGGGGGCCATCTCCAATGAGATGATTCAGGCCGGAGCAGTCTCCGATGGCAAGATCACAGATGTCGCCTGGAGCAAGTTGACGGGAGTCCCGGATGGATTTGCCGACGGTGTAGACAACGGGATTCTGGTGGAAGAGGACCCCCAGGTTGGCCTCCTCAACCAGAACAAGTGGTGCACCGCCGATGGCCTCACCGTCAACTGTGTAGCCGACCAGCCGGTGATGGCGGAGGACGACCCCCAAGTCGGCCAGAACCAGACCAACGTGGTGCCTCGCTGGAACGGCTCGGCTCTGGTGGCCGGTGCGATCTTCGATAATGGGGATGTGGGTATCGGTACTGGCAATGTGAATCCGGCCGGCAAACTGCAGGTGGCCGGCGGTCTCGTGCGTATCGGCATCGCCGGGGGCAACAACTTTGCCAATGGTGCCGGTGACCTCTATGTCCAGGATGCACTGGAAGTAGATGGCAATGCCTATGTCACCGGGACGGTCAGTTCCGGAGCGTTGGCCAACACCGGGGACTTCAGCAATAATGGCGACATCATCAACGACGGCGCGCTCACCAACGACGGCAAAGCCACTTTCAACGGTGAGCTGGACGTCAATGGCGTGGCAGACTTCTCCAAGGCGGTGGGCTTTCATGCCGATGTTGACCTCAACGGCAAGAAGGTCACGAAACTGGCAACGCCGGCGGCGGGAACCGATGCCGT
>CALGBT010000201.1 GCA_937884235.1 uncultured Pseudomonadota bacterium | reverse complement strand
GCAACTGATCAGGGATGATCCGGACCATCAGTCCCAGGACCAGAAGTGGTGGCAGCCCGAAAAGCATGAGTGTCCAGAGCTCGTTACGACGGGTTTCAGCCATGCGAAACCAGCCCAGAACCCCAAGTCCCACCAGTATTGCTCCCAGGGTGTTGGCCATGTAGAAAACGAAGGTTAGCAGCGCCGGGTAGGTATTATGGGGGCCGTGGGTGAGGTCCGGATAGAAGGGGAAGCCCAGCACATATTGAATCCGCAATTCCATGAATCCCAGATCGTAGGCTTGCATGGGGTTGAGAGGCCCCGGGTCATACCAGCCGATCCGCAAGAGCCAGAGTGCCGCAACGGCCAGCCCGCAGATGACTGCGACAATTGGCGGCCATGGTCGACGGTGTTGTTGCCAGAGGTGCCATCCCACTGGAATGAGAAAGAGCAACGGCAGCATCTGGAGCCCAAGACCGGCCGTGAAACCGGCGATGATTCCAAGCAGAACCGGACCTCCCAGTTCGCAGACCAGGAGGGTGTAGAGCAGGGAACCGAAGACCAATGCGATAACGTTGCGATCGGCATCCTGCACTAGGAGGACAAATGGGTTAAGGGCGAAGACAACCAGCCCGACATAGCCACTGAATCCCCAATTCGAGTAGCGTTTCCCAAGGAGGTATCCCTGCAAGCCGAGAACCAGGGCCATAGTCACTCGCAACAGCCTAAGCCCGGGCCACCCGAAGACCTTGATGTAGAGAGACGAGAGGGCCAGATTGCCTGGCATGATGCCATCCCAATAATCCGCCAGAGGAGGCAATGTCTGCTGCCAAACGGGGGACGGCAATCCAAGATACTGGAATGTCCCGAGGCGGAAACAGTTGCCTCGACCGTCGTTGAACCAGTTGCCCGCTGCCTCCGCGAGAACCGATGCGTCATGGGTGAGGAAAACGACCAGGGCCACCAGTGCGAGCGTCAACCATACGGCCAGCGGGGTACGCAGTAACTCTGGCCTCTTACCTCGCCACCAGAAGACTCCAGCCACCAGGGAGTAGGAACAGGAGGGCACCAGGAGAGCCATGAAGCTCAGGTGCTCATTGGAGATGGCCACCCAGAGATAGGCGGTTCCAGCGACCGAAACCAGCCCTAGGACGATGGCGAGGAGGGCCAGTAGGGCCTCCTCCACCCGCCGCCCCGCGAGCACTGCGCTGGCCAGCAGGAAGCCTGGCAACAGGACCAGCAGGGCGAAGATCAGAACTGGAAATGGCCATGGGGCCAAAGGCGGCAATTCCACTATGGTGCCTCACTTGGCCGGTCGCCGGCCGACAATAGAGCCCAGGTCCCCAACATCCCAATCACTGCGCAGTCGTCGGACTGCCAATCCCCGGGTGGATAGAGCCCGCCATGAGCCCGACGTTTGCGAGGAGCCCTTTCCAGGTTTTGGTAGGCTGAACCAGGCTCATGACAGATATGCTCCTCCCAGGGGAATTCAAATCGAACCCTGCCGGCTAGGAAAAGCCAGCTACTCGGTTCTAGAACTGCCTTCAGCGGGAACGTACTTTATCCCACCCTGGGCGAGAAGTAAAAAGAATCTGAACCTGCCGCAGAGAGCTCGAGAGCTCACCGGAATGGCGATCTGCCGGGTACGCCGAACCCACGGCGGCAGCGCTAGCGAGCTGTGGGTGCCTTTGCGCTACCGCCTACCAGGTACACTGCCGAGGCCCGGTCGTGACTTCCTGAGCCATGAGACCTGGCAATCTATGTGCCGCACGTAGCTTTTGGCCATGAGTTATTCCCTACGATCTTCTTCAAGAACTCCTCTGCCTCAAGGCTCAGCCCGAAGGAGGGGAGGTCCTCCAGTAGATCGTCGAGGAGGCCACAGCCCCAGACGTAGGAATTTATCCAGGTGACGCTAGGCGCGGCGAGGAATTCTTCCAGGGTGGGGTATCTCGCCTCGAGCTCCTGGACCAGGAGGGGGTGCTTCCTCAGGTCATGTTTTTGGTGGTATGGCTCGGCGAGGTAGAACGTCTCCAATGGCAGGATGTCCGTGTAGATTGTCGTACCGTTCTCCTCCTCCAAGGCAGCTTTCTTCTTCTCGGCGGCGAGCTTCTGATCCTCGTTGGCATAGAAGATGGCCGACTTGTACTGCACCGACCAGGGCGGCGAGAAGGGTTTGTGATTGTCGAAGAAGTAGTCAAGGAGGTCTTCGTAGCTCACCACCGTGCGGTCAAAGTCAATCTGCAGGGACTCCGAGTGGTCACCGAGGTTCTGGTAGGTGGGGTCTTTGGTGGAGCCTCCGGTGTACCCAACGCGGGTCCTGTACACACCATGAGCACACCCGAACTGGGCGTCAGGGCCCCAGAATCAGCCCAGGGCGAAGGTGGCCGTCTGAAGATCCGCGGGGCCGGGCATGACGATCTCCGCGACGGGGTCAACCGCGGGTGGCGATACCTCGTCAGTCGGAGCGGCAGCGGCCAGGTCGGTTGATACGTCCACCGGTCCCATGAACTCGCTCTCCCCGAATTGTTCTGCGGGCATCGTCGCGTCGGCTGGAGCGTCCGCTCCCGACCACGCCTCCTCCCCGCCGCTTTGCGCAGCCTCGTCGGCATCGCACGCGGTTAGGATGAGAGTGATGGCGCCCAGGAGTACGAGAGCCTTGGATGGCCTGTAACGCAGCATGAGCATATAAGCCTCCTTCTGTGGTAAGGGGCATTGGTGGGCCCTTCAGGCCCGCAGGCATTAGATATGGGAACCGTGTGGGGCAGAGTCAACCCTCGCAGCTGGGTCGACAGGGATGATGTAGAGACCGCGGAGCGCCTTGCCTAGGGCACCAGACAAACAGATGGGTACTGCTCAGCGCAAGATTTGTCATTCCATTGGCCGCCGAGGTTGTTGGCGATGACGGCGCAGTTCTGCTCGGGGCCGCCGTCGGGTTGGGTTGAATTCCAGGCAGAGTAGAATGGGGGGGAGCCGTCGGGCTGGCGCCACAGCCCTTCCTGGGGGGCATCGGTGAGGCCGATCCACCAGTTCTCGTCCTCAAGTTCCAGGAGCTGGGTGACCAGGAACTCCTGCTCTTCATCGCTGCCGGGCAGGGCCAGGTGGCCCCCGAGGGCCTGGCAACGCTGCTCGGCATCATCCCAGTTGCAGCGAGTCAACCAGAGTGAGTAATTCGCCCCGTCCAAAGTGAGGTCCTGTGTATTCTGCTCGTAAGAAGCCCCACCCTTGCAAGCGAGCCAGCCTTCGACATATTCAGCGCGCTGGACGATGAAGTCCTGGAGTTGATTGAGGCGGTCCTCGTGCTCATCCATGGCGAAGAAGCTGTTGGGGTCCTCTTCCAGGGCTTCGAAAATCTGCTCTTCCCAGGTGGCCAGCCGGTCGACCAGAATCTGTGGGTCGTAGGCCTCAAGGGCAACGGCCAGGGCCTCATGGTAGGCTATCCGCCACGCATCATCCGCAAAGACCGTCAGCATATGATTAGGCTTGCCATGCCCCCAGCCAACTTCGTAGGTGGCAGGATCGACATCGTAATAGGTGTGCTCGGCATCCACTTCAAAGCTGTAGTCCAGATCCCAGGGAATGAACAGGAAACCGCTCTGAGGATGGTTGTAGAGATAGTAATTGATGCCCCCCACAACATAGCCATCGAGTTGCGGAATGACGGCCTCCGTGGCCCAGAAAAGAAGGGCCTGGTTCAGGTCGACGAGGCTCTCCAGGGCAGGCAAGGCAAGCGCCGCCTCAAACTGTTGGAGATCGGAGACATCGGGATCGGACTCATGGGTCTTCTTCTCGTTGAACTTATAAAGGTTGCCCTCGTCGTGGTGACCGAAGTTACGCTCCAGGAACTCCTGATCCACATGCTCGATGTTGGCAAAGAGGCCGTAGTACTCGCCGTTGACAACGAGACGAACATGGTTGCAGCACGGGGCCGGCAACCCGAGGTCGTGAAAGAGCGACATGCCCAACCGGTCATGCATCATGGCAGGGTCGCAGTGGGGAGCATCGAGGTTTAGTTTGCGCAGGCCGTGGAAGCGTTGCCCTTCGTCATACTGCTTGAAA
>CALGBT010000200.1 GCA_937884235.1 uncultured Pseudomonadota bacterium | reverse complement strand
TCTTCCAGGTCAGCGATGTCTTCCGGGGGCAGCGTGTCCTCTGGAACAGCGATGTCCTCGACTGTGGCTGAATCCACCACGGTGTCCGGCGCCAAGAGGTCATCCGGCTGATCTGTAGAGAAGTCTCCGGGGACCACGTCGAACGAGACCTCCGCCGCTACACCGTCGGAGATCTGATCAGCGAGAGGGGTCGTGTCCGTTTCGGTACCGTCGGATATGCCATGGGAGGAGCATCCCGGCGCCACAGATTGGAGCACGCACAACACGATCAGGGCGTTCAAGTGTTTGCAGACCATTGGTCGGTTCTCCTTTTGGAGGTTGTCGAGCCCGTTCAACGCAGCCGTCCACTCCCGTTTGGCAAAGTCGCCCAGCTTGTCGGCCCGAGCAAAGAATGCCTGGCAATGTTGAAGGTCCGCGCTCTACCTCATGCGCCTACCAAAGGAGAGGTATGGGCCCTGTGCATCGCGATACTTCGGTGACCGGCGGAATTCCTGCTCAGCATACCAAGGGCCGCCCCACGCGCCAAGCGAATAGGATGAACCTCTCACCGCACTGTTTCTCGCAGGAGCCCCCTGGTCCACTGCATTCAGGACAAGGGAAATGACGGTCGGACAAGTATTTGCGGATCATGGGGGTGAGTTTCTTGCTAATGGCAAGGAACCCCTTGAGGTAGACAGGCTGTCATGTGGCAGACGGTGGCGGTGTATGGCCAAACTGTTTCTCGGTCAATAATACCACATCTGTTGTAGCCGTAGGGACAATCCCAGTCGGTCTCCCACGATCCATAATCGCTGCATTGAGCGCCCATCATGAAGCCATTTGTTGGAACTACGTCGTGAAGACAGAACCCGTAGTCCACTTCAGCCCAACCTGATCCTGTGATAACGCATGCGCTGTTATTTGAGCAACAACTGTTGGCCGCCAAACTCCCACATTTAAAGAAGCCTTTGTCAGCGATCCCATCATTGTCGTTATCGCAGTATGGTCCCTCGAGCTCGCACTGGGAACTGCAGCCATCAGCGGGCATTGTGTTGTTATCGTCACAGGCTTCCCCTGCTTCAATAATCCCATTGCCACAAATTGCCTCGGTTTGGCAGGAACTGCTACATCCATCGCCATTCTCCAAGTTGCCATCATCGCATGCTTCATCTCCTGACACTACACCATCACCGCACCAGCAGTCCTTGGAGCAGTTCGTATTGTCCTCATGACCATTGCACTGCGAATCCCCGCAGTAGCAGTCGTGGCTGCAGGTGTCACTGTCCTCGAAACCTCCAAAACAAAGGCCGTCGCCACAGAAACAGTCGGTGGGGCAGTCGGCGTTGTCCTCAAAGATATCGAAGCAGTACGTGTCCCCGCAGAAGCAGTCAGACGGGCAGATTTCATTATTCTCGGCATATTCATCGCAGACGCCATCGTTGCAGAAACAATCCGCAGGACAGTTCTCGTTGGTCTCATAGTTGACCATGCATTCGCCATCACCGCAGTAGCAATCTGCCGGGCAGGTATCGTTGAGTTCGTCATCTCCGAGGCATTGACCGTCGCCACAGTGGCAATCTGCCGGACAGGTATCGAAAACCTCAGGATCCAGACAGGTTCCATCACCACAGAAACAGTCGGCAGGACAACTCTCGTTGGTCTCGCCATCTGCACAGATTTCATCACCGCAGTAGCAGTCCGCAGGACATGACTCCTTGTCTTCGAATTGGCCGCAGACACCATCTCCGCAGAAACAATCGGCAGAGCAGGTAACCGAGTCCTCGAAAGAAACCCAGGAAGGGACGGTGTCTGGGCGACCATCAAAACAGAAGCCATCGCCACAGTAACAATCAGAGGGACATCTGAAGTTGTCCTCGAAGGCGACCAGGCAAAGACCATCTCCGCACAAACAATCCGCAGGGCACGTCTCGTTGTCCTCGAACAACGACAGATCGCATGTGCCATCACCACACAAGTCGCAAACTCCACAATCATCCGGGCAGGATTCACAGTCCTCGAGATCATCGCATGTACCGTTCCCGCACAGCACACAGATACCGCAATCAGCAGAGCAAATATCACAGTCTTCTGCCGGGTCGCAAACCCCGTCACCGCATACAATACATTCCCCACAGTCGCTGGGACAGCTTCCGCAGTCTTCCCCCACTCCGCATGCTCCGTCACCGCACACACCGGTTCCCATGGACTGAGTAGAACAGTCAGTCAAACAGGTACCCTGGACGCAAAGACCACCCTCACAGCACCAACGCTGAGAAGGCTTTCCCTTGGTGATGCCACAATCATTACATTCGCCACAGGTTTCCTCTGGATCGCAAACTCCATCTTTGTTGCAGGAATCACTGGGGCAATCCACAGGACAGGTATCGTGGGTCTCACCCCCTTTGCAACGATCATCGCCACACTTGTCAGGCTTCAGTCCATCATGAAGGGTCTCAGTTGCCTGCTCTGGTTCCAAAGAACAGGAATAGGACAGAGTGGTCAACAGGATCAACGAGGCAAACAAGATGCAAGCTCTTCTCGAAGGCAACATCGCTACTCCTTACTTGTGATGAAGACTAGGAACGCCCTTTTCATCTGGGACAAGGGACGAAAGAGCCATCCCCAACACCGACCCAGGATCGACACCAACCGGATGCATTAGATCAAGTCGTGCTTTCTTTCCAACCACCCAGAGGACAACACGGCCAGTCCGGGACCCACTTTCCCATCGGCAGACTGGCCGGTCAAGCAGAATCTTGTGAAGCGGCAAGGGTGGTTCAACGGCACATTGCACAGAGAAGTCCTGGGCGAACTGCCGCCCCCGAACGCCGCGCTCGCCATCGGTTGACGCCGAAGGGAGGAGGAACGGAGAAAGGAACTCAGCGACACAACCGAATGCCCCGATCGGCGGCAGAACGCGTTGGGCCCAACCTTCGTCGTACCCTGGACGTCAGTCGGAAAGCCGAGTCCACGAAGCTGCCGCCACGGAACACCTTGACGACTCCTGCCAGCGGGCCCTCGGCTGTGGACGGCGCGCCGGGCCGGTACGGCTGGTACCAATCCACCACCCACTCACTGACGTTTCCGACCAGGTCGCACACCCCTTGCTTCGAAGTGCCTTCGTCCCTCGAACATGGCGGCCAGAGCACCCCCTCGCCGCAGCCCGGACCCTCGTCATTCATTACAGCCCAGGCGCACGTTGGAGCGTCGTCGCCCCAGGGAAAACGGATGTCCTCGCCGCCACTGCGGGCAGCACACTCCCACTCCGCTTCGCTGCAGAGCCGGGCATCGGACCACTTCGCAAAGACTTGGGCCTGCTCCCAGTCCACGCATACCACCGGCAACTCAAGGCCGCGAAATGCTTCGGGCAGAACCCCGGCCCCCCAACGGCCTTCCAGAGGGACATGACACTTTCCATCGTCAAAATGGGGAACCGTGCAAGCCCCGGCCTCTACGCAAGCGGAGTATTGGCGCACCGTGACTTCCGTCGTGGCCATCTCGAACTCGGGCACCGTCATCTCGTGCACCGGTTTCGCATCATCTGCAGCGACCTCGGAACCCATTTGGAAGGTTGCTGCAGGGATGCGGACCCAGCCCGGACGTTGGGGAGCAGTCCCCTCCGACCGGGGCGAACTGGCGCAGCGGAATCCTGCGTAGAAAGGACGAAGGCCCCCATCTACCCAGCCGCGTTCCGAGGCCCGCAGGGCCACATCATAACCGCAGTCCCAGCTCCCACCTCGTATCACCCGAAATTCTGACGCTGTCCCGTTGATCGGGTTCTTCAAAGGACCCGTAGTGTAGAAGCCGGCGTCGTACCAGTCTGCTACCCACTCCCAGACGTTACCGCTCATGTCGCACAGGCCAAAGGGGCTGTTCCCAGCTTCCTTGGAACACACGGGCCAAGTGCCTTCCCGACCGCAGCCGTCCCCGTTCGTTTGGTCCCTCCAGATGGACAGGTCACAACTCACCGGCTCGTTCCCCCAAGGAAACTTCCGCCCGTCCCCTCCTCGTGCCGCCTTTTCCCACTCCGACTCCGAGGGAAGGCGTTTCCCGGCCCAGCGGCAGTAGGCGTCCGCCTGACTCCAATTCACGCAGTTCACCGGATGGCGGTCTCGCAACGTGTCGCCCCAGTTACAGCGTCCTGATGCGGAACGGTCCACCGGTGCCTCGCACTGCCCCGCCTCGACACAGCGCCGGAAATCGGCGACGGTCACTTCCGTCTTGTCGATCCAGTAATCGTCCTGGAGGACCTCCTGACTTGGTTTCTCGTCCTCGTCACAGGTCTGGTCAACATCGGCGTTGCAGCCCCTCAGGAATGCCCCGGCGGGGATCCGCACCATGCCGTCTTTTACCCCCGATTCTACAGATGGCTCCTCTGTTCCAGGCGCGTCCCCGGGGTGTAAGTCGGTCTGAGCCAATTGCCCCGTTCGAGGCGGGACGACTGCGGCGTTTGGAGGAGAAGGAATCGTTGCCGAGGGTTGGCAGGCGAGCATGAGGCTCAGCAACACAGGGATACCCAAAGACACGAGTCGCCTTGGTTTCATGATGTCTGTCTCCTTTGACGAGGTGGCCAGTTCACTCTACGCCCACTGGAGGAGAAAGGGAATCCCCACAGCCAGCCCAATGAACGACCCCAGAATTTCGGGAAAGAATTCACCATCGTGGTGCGCGAACCAACTGAAAGTAAAGCAAAAGAATGGGGTGGACTGTCGCCGGGTTCCGCCGCCATATCGCTCGTAGCGGGAAGGTGATATCTTGTTACATTCGAGGAGCGGGGCACCAAGGCTGACGTCCAACGCTTGTTCCACCCCACCTCCAACTTGGCGGCGATGATCTACTGCCGGCGTCACTGCAGCGAGCGAATGCTGCTGCCGAGGGGATTGCATGATGACCATGTTCTCAAGAGTTTTGCCCATCGTAGTCTTGACTCTTGTCTCCTGTTCACACGAGAGCAAGGGGCCGGGAGACACGTCAGATCTGGGCACGGCGATCGAGGTTGCTGACTGTGAAGAGGATGTGGAAGTCGACGAAGAGGATGTGGAAGTCGACGGAACGTCCTGCACTACTGGAAGGGCAGCGCCAACCACAATCATCGGCTCTGTTGAAACCGAAGGTCTGAGGCTCGAGCTGATTGCCGATAGTCCGATTCGTGTGTTGGGGGAACCCCTTGCCTTCGATCTGGTTCTGACCAACATTGGGGACACGGCCAAGCAGTATTTCAAGAATGAACTCGATCTGGACGGCGGAGCAATCGTCATTGAATGGCTCAGGGATGAAACGATAACAGAACAGTACTGCTCCTACGGTGCGACGGAATGGGAAGCCCCTCCGAAGACACTTGCTCCAGGCGAGAGCGTAGCGAGGGAACTTCACGTGTATTGGGGATCTGTGTATCCCGACTGGGGGTACTTCGGATGCATCGACGGTGCCGAAGAGCGACTCCCCTTCGGGCTGGTCGGTGACTATTCAATTCGGCTGAGTGCACGCCTGCGCGTCGGCGATGGAGACGGGGAGATGAGCGCGATTGACCTGACAACCTCGCCGATCTCCATACAGGTCACCCAGCCCACCGGCATCGACAACGAGGCATGGGAAGCTTGTCTGTCTGCCTCGCATTCCTCAAGTCACTTCAATGAACCATACCTCTTCCTCCTCTGGCAGAGCGGCGACCATCTCCTGGTCGGCATCGAGTCGTGGACGAGAATCGTAGAGGAGTACGGCGGCTCGGTTTTCGCACCCTATGGCCATTTCGCTTTGGGACGTCGCTGGTCGGAGCCGTTTGCCAACTACGAGACGGGAGTGGTTCGACCCGCCGAACCCGCACTGGCCTTAGAACAGCTCAACGAGGCATTGTCTGGACTCCGTTGTGAAGAGACGATTTGGCGGCGTAACACCATGTATTGGATGGCCAGGATGCACGCCAGTCTGGGCGAAATAGCCGCCGCACGTGAACTTGTAGATGAAATTGATGAGCTGTATGGAGCAGAAGCCAGAAACATGGGAGGCACCCTGCAAGGCCTCGACGAACTGCGCTCGTTCCTTGACAGCCAGTAGTCGTAGCGTTCTAGACGCCCCGTCACGCATCATCGCGATGCGCAAGAACTCGTCGGGACAAGCAAAATGGCGGTGGAACCTATCATTGCAGACCAAGGGTTTGACCCATGAGGGCATCGTACTGCTGATGGTCAAGAGAGTAGGGGGGGGCTGCCGGTAGGGCCGTGGTCGGGTGGCCGGGAGATCACTTCGGTTGAGCCTCTTGCATAGCAGCTTCAGCCCGCACCACCTCACCTTTCGCCATGAGCTCCTGGGGCGGGTGGTAGGAGATGACCACCAAGCGGTCAGTGTCTACGAGTTCGTACTCGGGGTGCCTGGGCAACGGGTTGACCACCGTCTTGTGGTCGCGCCATACGCCGACGGGGATGACCTCCACGGGGGGCTCGTTCTTCGCTGCCGTCGGGGACGCCGCTCTTGCCTCCAGGGTCAAGATAACCTTGTCGAGGACGTGCCGGGCGACATCCGGGAAGGGAATTCCGGCCTTCTTGTCCAGGCCGTCCCGTTGGCGGATTTCCTGCAGCAGGGACTCCACCGGCAGCTCGTAGAGTTCGTTGGAATCGTCGGAGTGCGTGAGGAGATCGTAGTAGAAATCCACCAGTCCGGGGGTGCGGGCAGCCTGGGCAAGGATGCGGGTACGCAGGCTCTCCCCGCGGATGACCTCAACCGCCCCGTTGGTCTGGCGTTCGAACTCCTTGAACTTGGCGTAGTTGTTGACATCGAGAATCTCGGCGACCACGTGAGGCACCACGCTCTCGCTGCCGACGGCCTCCTGGATCGCCATGAGACACTGGAGAGTTCGCGCATCCGCCAGGGGTCCGCCCTTTTCATCGGCGAGGATGATGATGGTCTTGGCCGCGTAAGCATTGACCTGCTTCAGGGAGGCCGCCGAGGCTGGATCTCCCGGCCGGAAGTAGACATCCGTGATGATGTCTTCCTTGTCTTTGGTTGACTTCTCCCCCGATTCTCGCCAGATGTCGTCGAGCATCTCTGTGGCAATCTGCTTGCGGGTGAGGACCACCACCGGGACGCGGTCAGCCCTGTTCTTTCCCTCGGAGATCTGCTCGTGGGCGCGCAATTCACCGATGATCTCCGCTGCCCGCTCGTTCCAGTGGCAGATGATGTAGTGGTTCTGCATGTACGACTTGCTCAGGTTGTG
>CALGBT010000199.1 GCA_937884235.1 uncultured Pseudomonadota bacterium | reverse complement strand
TTCAAGGCACGAATCGAGATGGCCCCCCCATCGTCAGCACGGGAGCAGGCGGTCTCACAGATGTGGTTGCAGACACGCCCGCAAACCGACGGTAACGGGTTGTCTCGCCGGATGACGTCGTAAGCCTCTTTGAACTTGCCCGCCGCAATCAATGCCACATAGCCCTGTGCGTTCTGATGAACCGGGCAAGCGTCGCGACACGGCGGAGAACCGCGCCGAGTAAGAATGAACTTGTTGGGCACGGCCGCCGGGAAAGGCTTGTAGATGGCCCGACGCGTCGACTCCAGTCCCAGATTGTATTCATTGTACAGAGTCGCCGGGCAAGTCTCGGTGCATTTACCACACCCCGTGCACGTATCTTCGTCCAGATACCGGGGATTACGCTTGACGGTGACCTTCAGACCCTCGCGCACCTTCTTGACGTCCACCACCTCGGAGTTGGTCATGAGATGGATCTTCTTGTTCTTCGTCATCTCGTCCATCTTGGGCGAGATGGTGCACATCGCACAGTCGTCAGTGGGGAAGGTCTTGACCACTCGAGGCATGTTTCCGCCCACCGTGGTCTCGCGCTCGACGAGATGGACCTGATGTCCGATCTTGGACAGGGTGCTGGCCGCATGCATGCCGGCGATCCCAGCGCCAATCACCGCAATATCACGCGATACCTTAATCTTCTTGACCTCAAGCGGCTCCAGGCGCCGGGTCTTTTCTACTGCGGCATTCACCAGCAACGTCGCTTTCTCCGTTGCCTGCTCCGGCTGCTTATGGTGCGGGTACGCACACTGCTCACGCAGATTCACAACCTCCAGCATGTAGGGGTTGAGGCCGGCCTCAGCGATGGTCTCGCGGAACAGTTCCTCGTACTGGCGCGGCGTACAACTGCCGATAATCACCGAGTCGAGGTTGTGCTCCTTGATCTTCTCCTTGATCCGCCCCTGTCCTTCAGCGGAGCAAGTGAAGGAATTCCACATCGCGAACTCGACGTTCGCCATGTCCATCCCTTCCTTGACCAGGTGCTCAACATCTACAGTGTCAGAGATATTGCCTCCACAGCGACAGACAAAGATGCCGATCCGCTGCTTGGCGTTGGTGTTCTTGTCACTCATGGAGCCACCGCCACAAGGTGCTTGTTAAGGCCTAGGGCCTTGTCGTCAAGCCCGAAGGCCATTCCCATCAACTGCGGCAGATGCAGCACCGGCAGCTTCAGGGGCTTTTCGCGTGTTTTGTCAGCCAGGTACTGATACGAGTCCAAGGTCAGCTGACACAGCGTGCAAGGCGTCACCATCACGTCCGCACCCTTGTCACTGGCACCGCCCAGGCATTGGCCAACCATATTCGTGGTGGCCGGCTTGTTCACCAGCATCACGTGGAAACCACAGCACTCCGTCCGGGCATCGTAACGCACCGGCTCGGCACCGAGGGCCTCGATAATCCGCTCCATGGAATCCGGATCGCGGTCATCTTCGAAGCCCAGAACCTCCTCCGGACGCAGGATATGGCAGCCGTAGAAGGGCGCAATCCGCATCCCGGTCAGAGGCTTCTTCACCAGCGCCCGTATAGCCTCGGGCCCGACGTCCTCGGCCAACACCCACAACAAGTGGCGCACTCGCACGCGCCCCTCGTAGTGCAGGTCGAACTTCGCCAGACTCTCGTTGATGCGCTTGGCCAACGCCGGGTCCGACTTCAACTCATGCTGGGCCTTGACCATGGTCAGCAAACAGGTGTTGCACAACGTCAGCAAGTCAACCCCGGCACGCTCAGCGATGGCCAGATTCCGGGCGTTCAACGCCAACGACACGTCCGGCTCCTCTTCGTGCAACACGCCGGCACCACAACAGGTCATATTCTCAAAGAACTCCAACTCCAGGTTCAGCAACGGGGCGATGGCCTGCATCGCACGGTCAGCTTCCTTCACCGTAGCTTCGGCGGCGCAGCCCGGATAATATGCAAATCGTGCCGCACTCATCGACGATACTCCTCGACCAGGGCACGAACTTCGTCCAAGCCCTCGATCTTCTTTACTATAGGCGAAGGTATCTTGCCCTTTAGCATCATCCGCATGGCATAGGGGACCATGGTGATGGTGGACATCCCCAAAGTCTTAAAGGCAAGGGTGGCCTCATTCAACTTGCCCTTCTTCTTGATGTCACCAAGGAAGGCCAGCGTGTGGCGCGCTCCGGCAGTCTTGCGATAACCCATCCGGATGGCAATAATCCGCAATGCCGTGATGATGTCCCCGGGACGGATGTCCTTGCGGCACGTTGCCACGCACTGCTGGCAGCGAGCGCAATACCAGATTTCATCAGAAGCCAGCAGCTCCTCGCCCAGATTCATCAGCGTTCGGGCGATGATCTGCCGTGGACTGAAACCGGGTACCGCCTCAGCAACCGGGCAGGTCGCAGTACACATCCCACATTGAATACAGTGGTCAATGTCTTTGCCGTCCGGCAGGGCAGCAACCTCACCGGGTAGCCCCCGGCCTACTTCAGCAGCTCCGCCCATGGCGCTCATTCCTCCACGTATGGCAAAGTTTGCAGCGAATGTGGCACCAGCAGCACACGAGCGTCCGCTCCGAACCGGAGCTTCACCTCAGCAAAAACCTCGTCCATGGTGTCCAACGCAATCATATGCACGTCACGAATCACGTCCGGGCACTCGGCACCAACGACAATCACGTCGTTCTCCTCCATCACCTTGGCCATGACAAAAGCGCGCTGCTCACCCGGCTTGTAACCCTTGGTGCGCGCATCGTGCAAAATCGATTGCATGTCAGGCGCCGCCTTCATAGTGGCAAAGAAGCGCTCCTCCCCCGTACCCTCACCAGCACCCTCCTGACAAGGGGCCGCAACTACCAACACACCGCGGGGCTCCAGCAGGGGCGTAGGGGCAAAGAAGATGTAGCTGGGTCCGCGGCTGGCCTGATAGAGATTGGCATCCTTCGGGAAACCAACCCCGCAAATCACGGCATGGTAGCGGTGGGGAACCGGCACGGTGTAAACCTTGCGCGCCACTTCCACCAGGGCATCAAACACTGCCCGGTGCTCGCCAGCCTTGACTGCACAGATATTCTGGTCGCCGTTCTTCACTACATTAATACAGAAACCCAGTCCGGCCTTGTCGGCAATCTCCATGGCAGCTTCGTGGAAGGGGTTGCCGTCGAGGTTGGCCAGACGGGTCGCCGGGTGATCCAGCATCACCGGGCCATGGGTGTAAGAGATCATCGCCTCACCGGCCACGCCGACCGCCATCGTCTTGCGACAGCCACTGAAGCCCGCATACTGATGCGGCTCAACGATGCCCGTTGCAATAAGCAGGTCGGCGTCAAAGGCAATCCGATTGAAAGTGATGGGCACACCGCTGGCCGTGAGACCCAGGTCTACCAGCGCCTCGGGGTCTTCGGCATCGTGGTCCACGACATTGTAGCGGGCCACAATGCGCTCGCCCAGCTTCTCGACCTTCTCTTCATCAGTGCTGGCGCGGTGCATGCCGACGGCGACCAAGATAGTGATCTGCTCATCGGGCACACCGGCAACTTCCAACTCGGTAAGCATAGGGCCGACCAGAGCCTCATCGGGGCATGCACGCGTAATGTCTGTAATGACAATGCAGACCTTCGACGTCGGCCCGGCCAGGCTGCGCAATGGCCCCGTGCCCAAGGGACTGTTGAGAGCCTCCCGCACCGCATCGGCCAAATCCGGCAAAGCGGGATAAGGTGAAGGCTCCGCCACGTCGAATTTCATTCCAACGGGCACTTCGAATGACATCTCTCCACGACCATAAGGTATCTTGTGCATGGCTCAGTCCAATGTGTAGGGAATGCCAAGTTCACCGGCGATGAAGCGCATGGTGCCGACACTCTTGGGGTGGATGGGGACGCCGCTGACGGCATACTTCTCGGCCATTTCGAATTCGCGCTCGCCATGGATGAAGATGCGCTCCTGCCCTTCAGCTTTGGCACTGTTGCGCAACTCACCCTGGTACTGCGCCAGACGCTTGCAGAAGGCTTGCGGGTCACCAAAGCCATCCAGGCTAAGAGCGCCAAAGAGGTGGCAAACGTTGGCCGGCTGGGCGCTGCCATCAGCCGCCTTCTCGTAAACATGTGCACCCCACGAGCCACCCGAGAGCACGCCCGTCAACACATCCACCAGCAATGCCAATCCGTATCCCTTGTGTCCGCCCCAGATCTCACCCTCACCACCCAGGGGCAGCAAGCCACCGCCCAGCCGGTTAATCAGGTTGTGCAACACCAGACTGGCATCCCCCGTGGACTTGCCCGTATGGTCCGAAGCCCAACCCGTAGGCATCTCCTTCTCCAAGCGATTGTACACCTCGACCTTGCCACGAGGCACCGTCGAGGTCGCCATGTCCAGCACGAAGGGACGATCCCCCTCAGCCGGAGCCGCCACCGAGATGGGGTTCGTACCAACAATGATCTCGCGCCCGAAGGTCGGAACCACCAGGGGCGCCGAGTTGGTCAGCGAGATACCGATCATGTTGTGGGGTAACGCCATCATCGCGTAGTAAGCAGCAATCCCGAAGTGGTTGGAGCGGCGCACCGAGACAAAGCCGACACCCACCTGGGAGGCCTTGTCAATCGCCATCTCCATGGCCATCTTGCCCGCCACCTGCCCGAGACCATCGTGGGCATCAAGGGTGGCCGAGGCCGCCGTCTGAGCAACCACACTGCACGGGGTACGAGACTTGATCAACCCGTCCTGAACGCCCTTGACGTAACGC
>CALGBT010000198.1 GCA_937884235.1 uncultured Pseudomonadota bacterium | reverse complement strand
TCGGTGGCGACGGCATCGTCTTTCAGGATGACCACGGCAGTGACCACTTCGCCCCACTTCTCGTCGGCGACGCCGATAACAGCGGCATCGTAGACTGCGGGGTGGCCCAGCAGCACTGTTTCCACTTCGCTGGGGAAGACCTTCTCGCCGCCGGTGATGATCATGTTGTCTTTGCGATCGACGAGGAAGTAGTAACCATCCTCGTCACGGCGGGCCATGTCCCGGGCGGTGAACCACTCACCGGCGAAGGAATTGGCTGTGACGTCGGGCATTTTGTAGTACTCGTCGAAGAGCATTGGCCCCCGGGAGTATAACTCACCAATCTTGCCCTCGGCGACGGGCTGGCGATGCTCGTCCAGAATCTTGATGCGAGAGGTCCCGGTAGACTCCCGGCCGATGGAACCGGGCTTGGTGAACTGCTCGTGGGGCTTGAGCACGGTGACGATGCCCGCTTCGGTGGAGCCATAACCTTCATAGAGGTCGACGCCAGAGAAGAACTCCATGATTTCTCGTTTCATCTGCAGCGTGGCCGGTGCGGATGAACAGAGCAACTTCTTCAGGGCACTGAAGTCCTGACCGCTCCTCCCTTTGTCCCCAGTAGCCAGCAGCATGCGGTAGTGCGTTGGCACAAAAGAGATGAACGTGATCTTCTCCCGCACGATGATGCGCAACACTTCCGCGGCATCAAACCCCGATGCCGGATGGACAAAGACCTTACCCCCGACGTACATCACGTTGAGGGTGAAGTAGGTGGAATTCACGTGGCACAGCGGCATGACGTTCAGGCAGACATCGGCCTCGCTGAAAGCGAAATCGATGGCATTAATGAGATAGAAAGCCGTGTACGACTCGTGGGACCGAACGACGCCCTTGGGTACCCCCGTGGTCCCCGACGTGTAGAGCATGATCCAGGTATCGCCCGGTTCCACTTTCACTTCGGGAAAGATGGGCGGCATGGCGGACAGGACGAATTCGTAACCGCGGTAGCCGGCCTGCTTTCCGGGCCCGACAAGGACGAAGTTCTCGGCCGGGATCTTACCGAGCCGAGCACGCACGGGCTCCAGTGAATCCAGGAAGAGGTCATGGACGAAGAAGGCTTTGGCATCGGAGTTGTCCGTGACATAGCGGACTTCGTCGGCCACCAGCCGGAAGTTGATGGGTACGGCGATGGTCCCGGTGCGGGCGGTGGCGATGAAGAGCTCGATTATCTCGATGCAGTTCTCAAGAAGAATCGCGACCTTGTCACCCTTGACCAGCCCCATGGCGAGGATGGCATTGGCGAGTCGGTCGGCCCGTTGGTCGACTTCCCGCCAGGTGAAGCAGCGCGACGCATCCGCCAGAGCCTCTTTGTCCGGAGAGCGTGCGGCATTGAGTCTGACGGCATCTGAGAAGTTCAACCAATGGGCCATGGTTCACACCTTGATTCGGGCATCGACAACAATGGAACCCTTGCTCTGCTCGTAGACCAGGAGAGGATTCAGGTCCAACTCTTTGAGCTCCGGCAGGTCAACGAACATCTGCTGGACGCGCGACACGACAGCAAGGAGCGATGCCACATCCGACGGATTCTCCGACCTCACGCCGCGGAGCAACGGATAGCCCTTGAGCGACTTCACCATGCGCTCAGCCTTGCCCGGAGAAAACGGTGCCAGAGCGAAGGAGACATCCTTAAGTACTTCCACATAGATCCCACCAAAACCTACCGCAATCAAAGGCAATTGCCCTTCCCGTTTGGCACCGACAATCATCTCTTTGCCGACGGGCAGTTGCTGCTGTACGGTCACCCGGGGCTGGAACTCAGAGAACTTGTTCATGAGGTTTCCAAAGGCCGTCACCAGTTCATCTTGAGTATTGATATTGAGCAGCACGCCACCAGAGTCGGTGCGGTGAACGACCTGCTTCGATTCAACTTTGAGCACCAGCGGATATCCCAGCTCTGTAGCGGCAGCCAGCAACTCGGCTTCGTCACCCACGGAGCGGTATCCCGCCGCCGGGATGCCGTAGCAGTCCAGCAGCTCGAAGGCAAACCTGGGGGCGATGAACCCGCCGCCGGCTTCCTGCGCTTCCCGCACAACTGCCTGCGCTCGTTGCAGGTCGACATCGCATCGAACCACTTCTTCAGCGGCTTGCTGGCGCATGGTGGTGTACTTCACCATCTGCTCTAGAACGTTGGCAGCCGTCTCGGGAAAGGCGTAGGTGGGAATGCCGGCATCCTTGACGGTGGCAAGGGTGGAGGCCCAGTGCTCGTTGGTCATCACCACTGCAACGACGGGCTTCTGCTTCCCCGACTTGGCCCACTGGTCGACGATGGCCTGGGCATTGCCTGGGCTATCCACAAAGAAGGGTGTGACCATGTTGACCAGCACTGCGTCGACGTTAGGATCGGTCAGCAGTGCCTCAGTGGCGGCGGCGAAGGCCTCGGGACCTGCGGTAGCCGCGGTATCGATGGGGTTCTCGCAGTATGCTTCCCGCGGCAGTCCGGCTACCAGCTTGGCTTTCGATTCCGCGGTGAGTTCGGGCAGCAGCAAGCCGCGCTGCACGCATTCGTCCACGGCAATGATCCCGGGCCCACCGGCGTTAGTCATGATGCCCACCCGGCTCCCCTGCGGCAACGGCTGGGTGGCAAAGGCGATGGCAGTATCCACCATCTCCTCCATGGAGTGGAAGCGGAGAATGCAGCACTTCTCGAAGATGGCATCGGAGAGGGTATCCTCTTCCATGAGCGAACCGGTGTGGGACGAAATGGCCTTGGAAGCCTCCTTGGTCTTACCCTATTTCACTGCCAGGATGGGCTTTCTGGCGGTGATCTTCGCAACGGTCTCGATGAATGGTGCAGTGTCCTTCATGCTCTCG
>CALGBT010000197.1 GCA_937884235.1 uncultured Pseudomonadota bacterium | reverse complement strand
GCTACAGTTGACATTATCGATGGAGACGCCCGTATTTCCATGGAACGAGAGTTGCTTGCCGGTGACCTGCAACGCTTCGATGTTCTGGCTGTGGATGCATTTAGCTCCGATTCCATCCCGGCCCACTTGCTGACGCATGAGGCACTCGTACTATACATGAAGCACCTGACCGCCGACGGGGTGTTGGCCTTGCACATTTCCAATCGGCATCTCGATCTCCGCCCGGTGGTGGCCGGCCTCGCTCAGCAGGAAGGGCTCCTCTCCCGAATCGTGGAGGCCGACGGCAATGACCGAGGCTGTTGGGGCAGTACCTGGGTACTGGTTACCGCCAACCGCGAGTTCGCCGCTCGGCCGGTGATCGTCAATGCCGAAAGCGACCATGAGACTGAGAGTGGCGCCGACATTTGGACCGACGACTACAGCAATATCTACCAGATCCTGAACTGACGGACTGCCGTTTCTCGGCCCAAAATCCTTGCTTTAACTCCGGGCATCGGGTTAAGTCACTGGCAAGGCTGTTCTTTACGAAGAGGGTGAACAAGGGATAAGGAGCGAGCATGGACCACGGCCCGAGCAAGAAGAGCAAACTACTACCCGAAAATGCCTATCGCAAGTTGAAGGACGGCGAGTCTTATGAGCCCATTGTCCCGGCCTCGAGCCCCACGCCCGAAGTGACGGTCTGGTCGGTGACCTGGGGTCTGGCGATGGTCGTCCTCTTTTCGGCGGCGTGCGTGTACATCGCACTGCGCGCCGGCAACGGGATTGAAGCGGCCATTCCCATCGCCGTGGCGGCCATCTTCTTTGGCCGGCTACGCAAGACCCGCAGCACTATCCTGGAGAATGTCATAGTCCAGTCCATCGGGCAGGCCTCAGGAGTCGTCGCCGCGGGTTCGGCTTTCGTGATTCCAGCGCTATACATCAATCAGGTGAACATGGGAGCTGGTGCCACGCCCATCTACTGGTGGCACATTTTCCTCGCCTGCTTCCTGGGTGGTTCCCTGGGCGTGGTGCTGATCATCCCCTTGCGCAAGTATTTCGTTGCCGAGCGCCACGGTGAATTGCCCTTCCCCGAGGGCACGGCAACCACGGAGATCCTCGTCTCGGGAGAGTCGTCCGGCGGCGGCGCCGGCAAGATTCTCCTTGCGGCATTCGTCCTGGGTGCCGGATATGACTTCGTAGTGGAAGCGATTCACGCTTGGAATCCTGCACTCACCACCAACGTCCTGCTGGGCGGTCTCGGCGACGTTTTGGCCAACCTGCGCATCGAGCTCAAGGTCACCGCCATCGCTGCCCTCTTCGGCTTGGGCTACATCATCGGCCTCAAGTACGCATTCATCATCTTCTCCGGCTCCGTCTTCGCCTACCTCTTCCTGGTCCCGGTGGGCCACGCGCTTTTGACATGGCAAGCAGGGGAGGCGATAACCTATGCTGGCAAGTCGTACACACTGGCCGACCTGAGCGCCGGCGACATGTTCAGCGCCTTTGTCAAGCCCATTGGTATCGGCGCCATTGCAGTGGCCGGTGTGGTCGGCCTGATCAAGATGCGCAAGATCATCCTCGGTTCCCTCTCCATGGGCTTCAAGGGCAAGGGCAAGGCCGCGGCAACAACTGCGCCGTTACGCACCGACAGCGACATGAAGAGCAGCAATGTTCTGTTGATCCAGCTCATCTCGACCTTGGCCATGGGCGTTCTCTTCTTCATCGTGTGCGTTACCGCTGGCGGTTACTCGGTTGGCATCAGCCTGCTCTACTCCGCGGTGGGCATGGTGATTGCCTTCCTGCTCTGCTTCCTCTTCACGCCGGTGGCCGCTGAGGCCATCGCCATTGTCGGCGTGAATCCAGTCTCGGGCATGACGCTCATCACCGTGGTCTTCGGGTCACTAATCATGGCCACCATCGGCCTCTCGGGCAAACCAGGCATGTTCGTGGCCCTGATCATCGGCACTGCGGTCTGCACGGCTTTGTCCGTTTCCGGAGCCCTCATCTCTGACTTCAAGATTGCCTATTGGATTGGGGCCACCCCCCGAAATCAGCAGGTCTGGAAGTTCCTCGGCCTTGCGGTGGCGGCACTTACCGTAGCCCTGGTCATTCCCTTGATGGATCAGTCCTACCACTTCCTCATTGAGGTCAACGGAGAGTTGATCTCCAACGAAGAGGTGCTGCCAGCGCCCCAGGCCAACATGATCGCCGCGGTGGTCAACGGCCTGATGAGCGGGGGCGAGCAACCCTATCTGCTCTACGGGGCAGGCGGGCTCGTCTCCATCATCATCACCCTGCTCAAGATCCCCACCCTCGCCTTCGCCCTGGGCATGTATCTGCCCATTTCCATCAACTCCGCAGTGCTCATTGGCGGGTTCATGGCCTGGTTCATCGGGCGGAGCGGCAAGAACGAGGAAGAATCCCAGGCCCGCAAGGAGCAGGGAACCCTCATCGCCTCAGGGATGATGGCCGGAGCCGCCATCGCTGGGATTGTGGCTGCGACTTTGCGCCTTCAGCAGACCGGGTTTGCCATACGTCATGTGAGTATCGGCCAGCTCTTTGAGGTCGGTCTCTCCAAGACGGGCGAGGAGGTGCTCAAAGGTACTCCCGCCCCCTGGTACGAGGGAATGGCGGGACAGTATCTGGGCCTGGGCATGTTCGTGCTGCTACTCGTCTGCACCTACTTCCTGGCTCGCTGGGGAGCAAAGATGTACCTCGAGGAGGAAGGCAACTAGATGCACGAGAAGATGAAGGATAGCGCCCGCCGCAGCCTGGAAGCGGTGCTTGCTCTACGCCCCGGCGAGAAGTTCCTTGCCATCACCGACGACGCCAAGGGCCCCATCGGCCAGGCTTTTCGGGATGCGGCGCTGGAGCTGGGATGTCCTGCCGAACTGTATATGATTGACCCGGCCGCTCGGCCGTTGACCTCTCTGCCCCTCGACCTCACCGAGAAGATCGGCCCCGCCAATGTCGTGGTCAACTGCTTCGAGGCCTTTGCCGAAGAGACGCCTTTTC
>CALGBT010000196.1 GCA_937884235.1 uncultured Pseudomonadota bacterium | reverse complement strand
CCGGCCGGCCTCTAACGACAACGGCAAAGGCAACGACGAGGCCGGAGGCCGGAGGCAAGGAAACGGCAACGGAGCGAGGCGAGAGACGTGTGCGAGCATGGCGAGGCTGGGTGGGATGGGCCGGTTACATCGTCTGACGTAGTGTTGGTCCGCCGTCGCCTTGCAGTGCGGGGGTGAATCCTACGGCGGACGGAATCGGGGATGTGACGTCACTGCCCGCACTCCAGGGCTATGGCGAGATTCCTTCGGCGGCCCGGTGGGCCGCCTCAGTCAGGAGCGGTGCGAACCGTGGTTGTCTGGGAGGTGCGTGAAGTGGCGGTTGCCGGTGACGTTGGGGAACGCAGTAACGACACGTCCCACCCTACTGCGAATCGACCTCTACTCGCCACCTCAGCAGATGTTGCCGCAGTTCGTCAAGGGCGCAGATGTCATGGACGGCCCCGGCATCTTTGGCCTGGGCGGTTGAAAGATAGTTCTCTTCGTAGTCGGCTTTCCACTCTTCCACGTCGGAACCATCGCCCTTGTAGAGCACGGTTGCGGCCCCGCCGGAGCCCATGACGCCGAGTCTGGCGTTGGTCAGGGCGACCCCCTGCCGGGGTGGGCCAAGGGAGGAGAGGTTGGCGTGGACGAGGCGGCCGCCGTAGCTCTGGCGCAGCGTTACTGCGAGGCGAGGTACGGTGGTAATTGTCTCCTCCAGCAGGCTCTTGCCGCCAGCCCCCTGAATGGCAGCACGCTCCTGCTGGCTGCCGGGCATGAAGGCGGGCGAATCGTTGAACTCGACGAGGGGCATCTGCCAGCGCTCCGCCAACCGATTGAAGAGGGTGAAGCGAGCCAGGGAATCCCGGGTCTGGGCGCCGCCCAGAATCTCCGGATCGTCGGCGATGACGGCCACGGCCCGGCCCCCGACGGTGGCAACACCGCAGATGAGCGAGAGTCGCACGGTGGGCCAGAACTCGATGAAACTCCCGGCATCAAGGGTATTTGCCAGGAAGGTGCGCATGTCGTAGGTGCTGCCGAGGCGCTCGGGCAACTCAGGCGCGGCGTCGGGTGCGGTGAAGTCCGCTACGCTCCTCACGGCAGCAAGGCGTCGCAGCAGGCTGGCCAACTCCTGAAAACCGGCGTCAAAGCGCTCCACACGCCGATGGCAGGTAGCCCCACCAGTGGTATTGCCGGGCTGCTCAAGGAGAACGGTGAAATCGACCTGGTCGAGGAGTGGTGAGGCCAGTGCCTCGGTGCCGCAGGCCAGCGCCACAACCGGAGTCGGGAGGCTTCGCATGATGCGCAGGAACTCCCGCTTCTCGGCCAGTGCCTCCTCCTCCAGCGTCACCGGGATGGGCCTGCCAGAAAAGGCGAGCACCAGCGGCAGATGCCAGTCTGCGGCAGTGCGCGCCGCATGATAGAGTTTGCGCCAGTCGTTGCGAGTAGTCAGCGGCACCGGCGTTGCAAGCGCGGCCAGGACTACGGGGAGCCCGCCTAGCCGCGAGAGCACTGTGGTGACGCTGCCGGCAGACTCGAGATTGGCGCGCATTTCCAGGAAGAAGTCGTCGTCGAGCACCTCCCGTAGAGCCTGGTTCGGGAAGAGAATAGTCGCGCTTGCCGGGCACTGCCAACTGGATCGAATGGCAGTGATGGGAAGCTGCTCGGGGGGAGCGGCCAGTGCCGAGACGAGGCTTCTTCCAAGTTCGAAGGTGCGGGCCTCGCTGGAAACCGTGAGGTCGATGTCGCCGGAGCAATGTGCATGGACGGGGGCGCCACCCAGTTCGTAGTTGGAGAGCTTCTCGCCGAGGGTGATGGCGACTGTGCGGCTGCCGGTGAGGACCCGGTAGACGTTGGGATGGTCGACCATTACAGAGAGGCCGGCAATCGACGGCCCGTAGACGAGCATTCCCACTGCCGCACCGACGTGCAGATGGAGGTGCCGCAGCGGTGGCTGGGGGGCAAAAGAGGTGATGCCGGCGGCGGATAGGTCGGCCGCCATTTCGGCGTGCAGCACATGTTCCTGCCACCACCGGGCAAAGTCCTCGCGGGTGGCCCGCCCGCTGGTAATGGCGACGGCCCCGAAGTAGGCCCCGGCCCAGACCAGGCTGTCCACGGATTCCCGGACGTTGGCCCCGGCCCCATCATGGAGGGCGATGGCGGTCTTGCCGGTAAGATAGGCGTAGAGCACGGCCAGGGTCAGGCGGCGCCCTTCTGCGGCCCCGAGGGCCCCGCCCAGACGACGGAAGTCGTTGGCGTAGACCACTGTGGGTTGACCAGAGACGAGCCCCTCAAAGACGTCGAGCCGGTGTCCTTTGGGT
>CALGBT010000195.1 GCA_937884235.1 uncultured Pseudomonadota bacterium | reverse complement strand
TTGGCCACCTCCCGATTGCACACTCCAACGATGTCGATGACGTGGGTGCCGGAGAAGTAGCTGATAGCTCCCATGGGAGTCGCGGCGACAGTTGCACCGGGATGGACGTTCTTCAGGAATCTGCCAACCTGGGCCCACCGATTCACCTTGGGAAAGGCCCCCTGGGGGGGGATGTCATGCCGGCCGGCGGCGATGACGGCGAGAACGACTGCGAGGCCGGCGGCGACCCACGCAGCGAGACCTCGTCGATAGCGGGAGGCTGCGGACCAGATGCCAACCACCGCCAGCAGGTCCAGCATGGGAATCAAGGGGGCGGCAAGCCGGCTGTAGTGGTAGAAATCCCCGCCGCTCCTGAGAAAGAAGGCGAGCCACAGGAAGCTGGCGGCCAGCATGTAGGCCACCGGCCGCCGGGCCTCCCGGTGCAACAGGGCCAGCGGCGATACCAGGACAAGGGGGTGCTCCCCCACGACTTCCAGGATGTACTCCGCCCCCAGCACAAAGTGCGTCCAGGTGCCTCCGGATTTGGCCCAGAAAGTGTTGGGCAGGATGTCATGAAAGATGAACCAGCGCAGCAGCGCAATGGAGAGGCCCGCCCCCAGCAACGGAACCCAGTAGCGCAACTTCCGGGCCTGCGGGAAGATAGGCAGGACCAGCGCGAACAACGCACATTCGGGGCGGGTGAGAATGGCCACCACGATGAGCGAACGCAAACCTCTGAGGTCAGGAGTCAGTGCCGCGCACAAGAGCAACGTGACCACGAGCATCGCCAGGCCAGCCTCCACGCCGACCACTGAGTAGAGGAGCAGATAATGGTCGAGGCCCAGAAGCAGAGCCACACCGAACATCAGCAGCAAGCCAGCAGAACGGTCATGGCCGACAAAGCGTGCATTGCGAGCGGTCAGCGCGGTGACAGTCAACGCCACGGCGAGAAGAATGGGACAGAGCACCTGGGTCAGCAGTTCCAGGTCGGAAAGTAGCAGCCCGCCCAGCGTCAGCATCAGCAGGTAGAGTGGAGAAGAAAAACCCTCCAGCGCCCCATCAGCGCAGTTGAACGTCAGCGGGCACCCGGCGTAGATCTGGTCAACGTAGCGCAGGAAGATGTAGGCATCGTCGAAGATGGCGTAGGCATGGCGCACGGCGAAAAGGAGGACTGCTGCGGTCAGGCCGAGCGCGGCGAGGAGCGGACCAAACCGGAGCAGGCCGGCACGGATGGCGGCCAGCCAATTCAGTCCAACCACGTCTGCCCGGGTCGAATCTTCCATCTACCCTATTCTCCCTCTGCGCAACCAGACCTTACTCTACGTCATGAGAGGGCGGCGGCGCAACGGTGCCGCCAACGGCAGCCAATTGCGACTCAGCAACACAAACACTTGCACTTCCGGCGGGTCTTGGGCACCTTATGGGCCGTCGTCTTTATGTTATGGAGGCTTTTCGATGGATCGTTGGTTACCCACTGTTTTTGCTTTTCTCCTGATTTCCGTGTTGCCCCTGGTGCCCGCTGAGGCCGGCATCCTTGACGTGAAGGTGATTGCTGCCACGGGCACAGTGTATGAATGGCTGCCGGGAGGGGTCATGCTGGATATATACAGCTCCTCTGATGGCAACATGATTCCCATTGCCAACAACAGCGGACATCTGGCATGGAGCGCAAACTTGCGCGGTCAGAATGTGGTTTTCACCGTCAACGACCAGGCCCTTTTTCGCCGGGCGCCGGACGGCACCATCTCAATGCTGGCCCGCAAGGGTGAGCAGGTGCCGGGTGCGCCGGAGGGTGCGAAATGGCTTTCCTTTGCGCCGACCTGCCTGACCGCCGACGGCACTCTCTACTTTCGGGGCCGCTTGAACTCTATCGATGGCGGCGGCGGTGTCACCAACGAAAATGACTACGTCGCCGCCCGCGTCGCCCCGAATGGTTCCCTCACGGTACTGGCACGTGAGGGTTTGGAGGTCCCCGGACTACCTAGCCACACCCTCAAGGGCAACCCGGGGGAATCGAGCCCGCCGCCGCTCTATCCGCGTTGCAATGCAGATGGGCAGGCGACCTTCGTACATCCGATTACTGAGGGCGGCTCTGATGAATACGCCGTGTTTCATGTGGACCCGGCTGGCAACACGACGGTGGCTTGGCGGACCGGCGACACGGTCCCTGGGCTTGACGGCGGAGAGGAGTTCCTGGCCTTTGCCAAGTCTCCACTCCTCAACGGCTCCGGCCAGTTGACCTTTCGCGGTGTGATGCAGGCTGGCGAAGGCGGAGCTGCTGTTGGAGGCGGCCTTGATACCGGGCTCTTTGGGCCGGGCGCAGACGGTCAGACGACTTTGCTGATGCGGGAAGGTGACGCGGCACCGGACAGTCCCCAGGGGGTCTTCGAAAATATCCATGTGCATTTCGACAAGACTATCGCCGCGGACGGCGCGGTGGCCTTCATCCACAGCTTCAAGTATAACAACTGGTACATTGAAGACGGCCTCTGGCGGCACGACCCGGCCAACCCGGGTGTACTCACTACGGAGATGGTCCAGGGTGCGGCGGCGGCCGGTTTGCCCGAAGGTTGGAGTTTCGGGTCGTTGGTATCCCTCACCGGCAATGCCGCCGGCCGCCTGGCTGTCCAGGGCAATGTCAACTTCGGTGAAGACGAGTTCGGAGACCCGCTCCAGTCAAAAGAAGCGGTCTGGGTGCAGACCGATGCCGGGGTGTTTGAGTTGGTTGCAGTGACCGGCGAGAAAGCCCCGGGTACCGGTGGAGCCACCTTGCAGACCATTAACAATGCACTCCTGATGAATGCCAGCGGCCAAACGACCTTTGCTGGAACCCTCCTCAAGCTGGAGCCGGTAACAAACCTGAACGACTACGGTCTCTGGATCTATACTCCCAACCAGGGCTTGGAGTTGCTGCTGCGGGAAGGCACCGAAATCGCGGTGGGTAATGGTGATATCCGAACAGTCTCTAGTATCACCCAGTCGACGAGCAACATGACTGGCTCGGGCGGAGCAGATGGCCTGCCCATCGGCCTCACCGACGAGGGCAAGGCTGCGGTAGTGGTCCATTTCACGGGTTCAGCACCGGCACCGGGGTTCCAGGCCAACGCAGCGGTAGTCGTAGCCAGCGTGACACCCGATCCTTGCGACCCTGACAAGATCAACTGCGACGACGAGGATGCCTGCACCGAAGACTCGTGCGATTCCGAGGCTGGTTGCCTGCACGTGGCAGTGGTCTGCGACGATGAAGATGCTTGCACCGACGACTCTTGTGACATGGAGGCGGGTTGCCAGAATGTTGCGGTGAACTGCGACGATTCCGATGGCTGCACCGCAGACTCCTGTGACGCAGTGACCGGCTGCCAGCACGCGGTCCTTGATTGCAACGACAACGATGCCTGCACCGACGATTCGTGCGCTATCGAATCTGGTTGCCAGAACGTGCAGTTAGACTGCAGCGATGAGGATGCTTGCACGGTCGACACCTGTGATGTCGTGGTGGGCTGCTTGAACGTGGCGCTTGACTGTGACGATGAGAACGCCTGCAGTGCCGATTCCTGCGACATGGTCACCGGCTGTCAGCACGTGACTATTGACTGCGACGACTTGAGCGCCTGCACCGAGGACTCCTGCGCACCAGAGCTGGGCTGCCAGTATGAGCCGGTGAACTGCGACGATGAGAACTTCTGTAGCGCGGACACCTGCGACCCGGACTCAGGATGCTCTCACAGTGATGTTGGGTGCGACGACGGCAATGCCTGCACCGACGATTCGTGTGACCCCCCCATCGGCTGTGAGTACACGGATGTGCAATGTGACGACTGCGATCTCTGCACCGACGACTTCTGTGACACCCAAACCGGTTGCGGCAGCACTCCCGTGGACTGCGACGACATGAGCGCCTGCACCATTGACAGTTGCGAAAAGGAGTCCGGGTGCCAGTACGAGGTGGTGGTGTGCGAGGACGACGATGCCTGCACCGTGGACTCCTGCAATCCCGCCATGGGCTGTGAGAACGTGGAGCTGAAGTGTGACGACAACATCGCCTGCACCATCGATACCTGTAACCCCGAGACCGGTTGCATCAACACTGACATGGACTGCAACGATGACAATCCCTGTACGCTGGACAGTTGCGAGAAGGGCAAGTGCCTGCACAAGAAGGACCCGGACCAGCCGCTTTGCTGCGTAGACGACGGGGATTGCCATGACGGCGACATCTGCACAGCGGACAGCTGCGTCAACAAGTTGTGCGAGTTCGACCCGCTGGAGAATTGCTGCGCCAAAGACATGGACTGTTCCGATGGTCTGGTCTGCACCGTGGACCTTTGCGACCAGGCCGTGCACCAGTGCAAGTACCTGCCGATGGAAGGGTGCTGCATGGCGGACGACGAGTGCTCAGGCGACTCGCAGTGCATCGAGCACCAGTGCCGTTCGCCCTGGTGCAGCGAATGTGGCGACGACGGGGACTGCACGGCCGACGGTGCCTCATGCGTCAAGCTGCTGTCGGGCAGTTACTGCCTGGCCAGCTGCGGTGCCGGGTGTCCGGACGGCTACGAGTGTGATGGCGAGCACTGCCTCCCCGCAGCCGGAGATTGCGAGTGCGTCGCCGAACCGGGGCAGCTCTCCTGCGACGGCAACGACTGGGTGAAGGCGGATAGCTGCGGGCAGTTTATCGAGGTGGTGGCGGCCTGCGAATATGCGTGTGCGGCCATGGACGGGTGTTGTGAAGCCGAGGAGTTCTCGGTCGGCGGCCAGTGTGTCGAGACCCCCGCCCCCGATACCGACGACACGGACGTGATCACCAGCGAGGATATGGTGACCGTGGAAGAGATCGTGGAGGTCCCCGAGGTGGTGGCCGGCGAAGACGTGCCCCCGGCCGAGGAGGATGCGGTCGTCCTCGATGGTGGCGTTGACTCGAGTAGCGAAGATGTCTTCACGGCCGATGACGAAAACCCGAAGAAAGGCGGTGGCGACTGCACGATGGGCGGCACGTCAACGACTTCGCTATGGCTGTTGCTGGCGCTGTTTGCTGTCATGGCGCTTGCCAGATTCCGCAGATTGGCCGCATAGTCCCCCCGACTCATCCCCTCGAACACGGAGTATTGTCATGACCGAGCAGCCGAGCGGAGACACCTTCGAGTTTTCCGCCGATGAATTGATGGCCATCGACCTGCCGCCCATGGCATCGGCGCGCATGCACCGACTGCCGCCATACCTGTTTGGCCGCATCAACAGCCTGAAGTACCAGTTACGGCAGCAGGGGGTGGACATCATCGACCTGGGCATGGGCAACCCCAACGATGCCACGCCAGCACCGGTGGTAGCGAAGCTGGCGGAAGCTGCGGCGCTGAAGCGGAACCAGCGCTATTCGGTCTCGCAGGGGGTTTACAATTTACGTCAGCACATGGCGGACTTCTACCAGCGCCATTTTGACGTACACCTCGACGCAGCCACAGAGATCATTGCCACGCTGGGTTCCAAGGAGGGTTTCTCGCACCTCTGCCTGGCGACTCTCGGGCCGGGGGACACAGTGTTGACACCGACCCCCGCATTTCCCATCCACATTTACGCCCCGGTGATTGCTGGAGCCAACGTCATCGGCGTCTCAATGCGGGATGGCGAGGAGGCATTGCTGCGCCGTATCGATGACATGTGTCGCACGGTCTCGCCCCGCCCGAAGATTGTGATTCTCAACTACCCGCACAATCCCACCTCGGCCACCGTAGAGTTGCCCTTCTTCGAGGAGGTTGTGAAGCTGGCGCGAAAGCACAGCTTCTATATCATCCAGGACTTCGCATACGGTTTGACGACCTTCGACGGCTATCGCGCTCCCAGCCTACTGCAGGCTGCCGGCGCCAAAGATGTCGGGGTCGAAACCTTCACCATGTCCAAGGGCTTCAACATGGCTGGCTGGCGGGTGGGGTTTGTTGTCGGCAACCCGGACATGATCAAGCTGCTGGGGGCCATCAAGGGCTATTATGACTACGGCATCTTCCAGGCCATTCAGATCGCGACGGTGATCGCGCTGCGGGAGTGTGAAGCGGAGATGAAGGCTCAGGCGGCCATCTACGCGGCACGCCGGGACTGTCTAATAGATGGTCTGGTGCGGTCGGGCTGGGAAGTCGACCCTTGCCGCGCGACGATGTTTGCTTGGGTTAAGATCCCGGGGCCTTACGCACAGCTGGGTTCCATCGAATTCGCCATGCAGTGCTTGAAGAAGGCGGAGGTCGCACTGGCCCCCGGGCGGGGATTCGGGGAGGATGGCGAGGGTTACCTGCGCATCGCACTGGTAGAAAACGAAGAGCGGTTGCGGCAGGCGATCCGGCAGATGCGGAAGGCCTTTCCTGTGCAGTAGCTAGTTCGGTGGTGGCCCAAAATCGGGGAAGCAGGCGCCTTCCGGGGAACAAAGCAGTTCCAGGTCAGGGAGTTTCGGGCAATCTGCGTCGGTATTGCAGGCGGGGATGCAGCGTTTCTGGCCACCGGGGTCAGGGACGCAGATGCAACCCATGGTCGCCACTTCCTCACAGCCGCCGGGGGCATCACAGTCTGCCTGCGATTCACA
>CALGBT010000194.1 GCA_937884235.1 uncultured Pseudomonadota bacterium | reverse complement strand
TGCGATTGGGGGCGCGATGCATCAGTCCTGACGGTCAGGTGCCCCCCTATGCTAAACAAACCAGCGGCGAGTGGGGCCATCTCTACTTCAGCTTGGGCAACAGTGATTACTGTGCTTCCGCCGGGACGTCCTCTCAGGTTACCGATGGTCAATGGCATCACGCCGCCGCGGTCTTCTTCTTCGAAGATGGGAAGGCGCAATTGCATCTATATCTAGACGGTACCCGCGAAGCATCCAGTGTTAAGGACCTCTCTGTCTGGTCAAGCAAAGTTATTATTGGAGCCCTGGAATACCGGCAGGGACCAGAACCCGAGGCTGAAGTCCAGTATCTGAAGCACTTCAACGGTGCCCTGGATGATGTTGTGGCCTTCAACCGAGCACTAAGCCCGCGGGAGATCCTGGAGTATTTCAATTCCAGTGCCCCTTACGGCACGGATCTGGTGGGATCGCCTTATGGCGACTACTCGGACATCCGACTCACCGAGACACCGGGTCCAGGCGAAGCCGGTCCAGAAACGGTCAAGCGCATGGAACTCCACCTCCCCCCGGCGGGCGAATATTGGAATCCGCAGATTCGCTTCCTGGCCAACACCACAGTCCATGATCAGGACCCGGGCGAGGGTACCAGCTTTCCCGCCCGGACCTATCGTATCTACAGCGGTAAGTCCATCGCACCGCCTCCCAGCCCCTATGTGACAAATGCCGACGAATATGCGTGCCCCGGCATCTTCAACGAGTGCCTCGGGTACGGGTTGTACTGGCCACTTGATGGCACATTGGAGACCTGGGCAAACGATTCTTTTGACCTGCTGGAGCAGCCTGATTGGGTCTTCAGCGCAGGGGCAGCCGGCTCGGGCATCGAATATGTTGGCCAGGGCGGCGCCAATCTTTGCGGATCAGGGAGCTACGTCTCGGCCGCAACCGCGGTGACGCATGAGATCGCCTTCAGCCTGGACGCCCTTACCAGCCAATTGTTTCTAGGCGGCGGAAATGGCTTCTCCTGCAACAACAACACACTGAAGTGGCAGTTAGATACGGCAGCAGGAACGATGAGCGCAACAGTAGGTGGCGTCGTGGTCGACGAACTGCATATCGCCCGTGCCGTGGCGACGAGCGATGCGATCAACCTCTATCTTAATGACCAGACTGCGTCGGGTGACTCGTCCTCCTTCGCTCCCGGGGTGAAGATAGGATCCTGTATCCATGGCTCAACTACATATGGCATTCTAGTGGACGAAGTGCGCATCATGAAGCGTGCCTTGCCGGTGGACGAGTTCCTGCACTACCCCCGCTTCGCCGCCGTGGCCGGACCGACGGTGGGCTGCGTCGCCGACTGCGCCTTCCGGGAATGTGGCTACGACGGCTGCACCGGGAACTGCGGTTTCTGCCCCGAGGATAACGTGTGCGACAAAGGTCTGGGAATCTGCATTCCGCCAGGTTTTGCGCTGGCCCCTCCCGGGGAATTTGACATGGGGTACACTGGTGGCCAGTGCGGAGATGGCGAATCGACGCCAGTCACCATTGACCAGCCGTTTCTCATTGCCCTGCAAGAAGTGACGCAGGGCACGTGGAAGAGCTTTATTTATAATTCGACTCCTTCCTACCACTACAACGATAAACTTTGCGTCTATGGCAGTAACGACGCCAACAACTGCCCGTTGGACAGAATTAACCTCTTTCAGGCGCTCAACTTGTGCAACAAGATGTCTCAGTCCGAAGGCTACGCCCCATGCTATGAACTTAGCGACTGTGGCACCTTCGGCGAGGGCTGCTATGACCAGATCTGCTCCTATGACACCTGCGCCTCGGCCACCTTCGTGGGCGACGACTGCGACGGCTATCGGCTGCCGACGGCGGCAGAATGGGAGTACGCAGCCCGCGCAGGTACCGTCGACACCTCCTATCCCTACCCTCCCCCCGCAGGTTCAAATCTGGACACATGCAGCGGCTGCGAAGTCTTCGACACGCTTGCTCCCTACCTCAGCTGCGATTGCAACGGCTGGGGCAAAACGGTTGCCGTGGGCAATCGACAGCCCAACAACTGGGGACTTACCGAGATGGTGGGCAATGTCTGGGAACTCACCTCACCATGGGCCAACGACCTGTCCCTGGAGGTTTTCCCCAACGACGACATTGAGGTACGAGGCGGGGCCTTCAACGACGACTGCTTCGATACCAACAGCGCTGCCACCATGACTATCGATGCCAATGACAAGCGCTACGACACCGGTTTTAGAGTTGTTCGCTCAGTCGGACTTGTGGAGTAGAATGATGGGATATTGCCGCCAGACCAGAGAGCTTTGCAATGTGGCGTTGTTAGCTGTCACCCTTCTCCTCGCCACCAGCTGCATGAAGTACGATGACATCGGGGCCAGCAGCAAAGATGCCGTAGACTCCTCAAGCCAGGACCTGCACCGCGGCGACGGTACTTTGGCTGACGGGCAATCCCACCTCGATTCCATTGCCCCGGATCTTCTCGACACGTCCGATACCGCTGACCTGGCCGACACCTCGACCCCACCCGACGCATCCGATCCATCGGACGTATCGGAAGGGCCTGACCTAGTGGACGAAGAAGCCGGCACGGTAGACCTCGGTTGTGTCCCTGACTGCGAGAATCAGGATTGTGGCGAGGACGGCTGTGGAGGCACCTGCTGGACGGGCGATGGCCCTGAATGTGATGATGCCGAGTCGTGTACTCAAGACTCCTGTGGTGACGGCATCTGCCAGCACGAAAGCCTCGAAGATGGCTCCCAATGCGAGGACGACGAGCCCTGCTGGCTCGGTGACAGTTGCCTCAATGGAGTCTGCAAGAGTGGCGACGACCTGAACACCTGCGACGATGGCAACGACTGTACGAAAGACTCCTGCAAGCCCGCTGATGGCTGCACCAATACGTCTTTGGACGACGGCACATCGTGTACTGACAGCAGCGTCTGCACCTTGGACGACACTTGCGTTGACGGTTCGTGCGAGAGCGGAGAACCGCTGCTCTGTGATGACGGCTTCTTCTGCACTACCGATTCCTGTGACCTCTTGGCAGGCTGCGTACACACAATTGCCCCTGAGTGCATTGGTGCTGACGAGGACTGGGACAACGATGGCCTCCTCAACATTGAGGACAAATGCCCCTATGCATTCGACCCGGGCAACCCCGACTTGAATGACATTCCCGGTCCGGATGCTTGCGAGGCCCTGGCCGACCACGGCGAGTACCTCGCCCATTTTGACCTCAATCTTACAGCTGGCAACGTTGACTCGAAGGTCCGACGCACCCATGAGCCGGTGGAAGCATTGCTGGCCAATGCTCCTGCCAATTCACGCCCTCTGGGCCGCTGGGGGTGGACAGACGATGAACCTGCAGAGCTGACGGGCAAAGTTACCACTGGCTTCTTTGGAATCACGAAAGTAGATGGTCCGCTCAAGGCGACTGGAACAGCGTATTCCTTCAGCGGCACGGATTCATATGTCGAGGCCTCCAGCAATTGGACATCCCTGGAGCCAGAATACGATTCCACGGTGATGCTCTGGTTCCGCACCACTGGGGACCCGACGAAGCCCCAGACTCTCTTCTCCAACGGCTCGCGTAATACGAAGCTGGGTTGGAGTGGCATCAATCTGATCCTGGGTCAAAAGTGCGGGGCCGGGGCAGTCTGGGGATTTCTCTACTCCAGCAATGGGAGCGGTAGCGGCAATTGTTCGGCTCTCGGCACACCGGCTCCGGTGGCGGACGGTCAATGGCACCACGTGGCGGCAACGTTCGCCGACTCGGAAAAGACTCAAATCATCTATCTAGATGGACAACCTGTCGCAGCGGGAAAGAACGCGGTCAAGCCAACTCCCATGCATTTCTGCGGCAGCAGTACTACGATGCTCGGGGCATACCGATCCGTTGCTGACAATTGCGAATATTCCTTTAGGTCTGTGCATTTTCAAGGAGAAATGGACGACCCCCTCATCTTCGACCGCGCCCTATCCCCACGTGAAATCTGGGACTACGTCCAGTCCAACGCCCCTTACGGCACTACCTTGATTCCCACACCGAAGGGCGATTGGTCCGACATTCGCCTCACCGAGACTCCCGGCCCGGGAGAGCCGGGCCCACAGACGGTGAAGCGGATGGAAGTACTTGTTCCCCGCCCGCATAGCCAGGTGCCGTGCCCCGAGATGCCGCAAGGAACGCCCCTAGCCGACCGAGATGACCTCTGTGGTGTCATCGCTTACTGGCCGTTTGATGAGACGCTGGAAGAGGTGACCAATCCTCAGTTTGATATCACCGGAGGCCCCGAAACTTTTGCCCCCGGATTCCTGGGCTCCCAGGATAGCGCCTGGGTCATCGCACCCGAAGGGGAAGGCAACTACGGAACGGTGCCGTACAACGAGGCTCTGGATTTCGGCATTGGCGAATTCACCATCGAATTCTGGATGTATGTCAATGAATTCCCAACCTCCGGCTACAGCAAAGAAAAGCTATTCCTGCTGGTAAAGCGGGAGGGCTTCACAAGTGCCTTGCCGCTGGTCACAGGGGAAGGGTTTCATTTCGCTCTATTGGGCAATAAGTCGCTTTCATTCGCCTGGGGAGAATCATTCCCGGGTAACGCAGCCTGGCCGCTCAAGGCTGGCGAGTGGAACCACTTTGCCGTCGTCGTCGCCAGAAAGGAAGCGGGCAAAGAAACCATGCTCAGCCGCTATTTCAACGGCAATATTGGCTCGTCGCATCACGTCCAAGGGCTTTGGTTGGAATCGGATGCGGCGAGCGACCTCCATTTCCGTGCCACCAAAGACCCTGCTGGCATGCCACAATCCAATGTGCTGTTGGACGAGGTCCTTATTCA
>CALGBT010000193.1 GCA_937884235.1 uncultured Pseudomonadota bacterium | reverse complement strand
ATACAAGGTGGCAGAGAAGATTGATGCGGGGGGGATGGCCGAGATTTTCCGCGGCTACGCCCACAGTCTCGACGGCATCCAGAAGCAAGTGGCTATCAAGAGAATCCGTCCGCACCTTGCAACCAACAAGACGTTCATCCAGATGTTCATTGACGAGGCGCGTCTCACCATGCGCCTTAATCACGCCAATATTACACAAGTTTTCGATGTGGGAAGGGCTCAGGGAACCTACTTTCTGGTGATGGAGTTTGTCGACGGTGCGAACCTGCGGAAGATCTCTCAGGCCGCGGCAGAGAAGGGCTACCGTATCCCTGTGGAGATTGCGGTTCTCATAATCTTGGATGTTTGCAAGGCGCTTGCTCATGCCCACGAGGCTCGGGACGAGACTGGTAAGGCGCTGAACATCGTCCATCGGGATGTCAGTCCGCCGAACGTATTGGTCTCCCAGGAGGGGGAGGTGAAGATCACCGACTTCGGCCTGGCCAAGGCGGTGACGCACCTTGAGGCCACAGACCCTGGCGTGGTCAAGGGCAAGTTCAGCTATCTGTCGCCGGAAGCAACTGATGGTAAGCCGGTTGATGCGCGCTCGGACATGTTCTCATGTGGGATAATTCTCCACGAGTTGTTGACAGGTAGGCGGCTCTTCATGGGCAAGACTGACCTTGAGACCGTGGAGCAGGTGAAGCGCTGCGAGGTTGCTCCGCCCTCGGCGTTTAATCCGGACGTAGACAACGCCCTTGATGAGATCGTTCTGAGGGCCCTTGCCAGAGATCGTAAGCGCCGTTTCCAATCGGCCCGAGACATGGGCGATGCGCTGGCCCGCTACCTCTTCTCGCACAATCTGAAGGTGACGGTATTCGACGTCTCACAGATGATGCGCATGCTCTTTTCGGACGATGAGTTGGATACCTATCCTCGCCGGGTTGTTGATATTATCAGGGAGGAGGTCATCAATCTGTCGAGCTTGGGTCGACTTCCGGGGGTAACGCCTACAGAAGGTGTGCAGCCTTTGGACCTGGGTGAGTTCCAGGCCCGCAAGACAGCTTTCGAAGATATCTGGAAAGACTTCGATGTCCTGGAAGGCAAAGGGGATTCCGGGATCAGTCCGGTGAGCATCAGCATGGCCTCATCTCGGTCAGACAGTAGTGTTGAGCGCGTCTATGAAGAATCCCAGGCCTCGAATAAGAAGGCAGTTGAAAAGGGTGGCTCCTCTGGATGGAAGTGGGCATTGCTGGCGATTCTCGGCATTGGTGCCGCGGCCGCGATCGGTTATCTAGTGATGTATACTAATCTCTTGCAGTAGTACCGTTTCGACACGAATAGAGAGGACACATGGCCAGTCTCATCATCGAAACCCCCAAGCTTGGCAGCGAGACCATTGAGCTGACCGGCAATCACTCCATTGGGCGGCATCCCGGCCAGAACGTGCAGGTAATGGACCGCCTTGTTTCGAAACAGCATTGCCTTGTCTCCCGGTCGGAAGCGGGCTGGCAGATTGCTGACGCTGGTAGTCGCAACGGCACCTTTGTCAACAACAAGCGCATTGAGGGGATTCACGAGCTGCAAAACGGTGACCGGGTCATGGTGGGGGCGACCAGAATCACTTTTGAAGATGAAGATCGTCAGTTGCCTGAAGAGGTCCTGGACATTACGGAATCAGCTTCCTCGCCTCTGATTCAATCGGTGGTCGATCCCTCCGAGGCCCTGGAGTTCTTGCCAGCCGCCATGATCGAGGACCAGGATAACTTGCGTCGGGATTACGAGAAGCTGAGATTTGCGTATCAGCTGCACCGCGAGATTGCGCTGGAACTCGACCTGACCAATCTGCTGCAGACCATCATGGAAATGGCCATGGCATTTCTGCCAGCTGTGGATCGCGCCATGGTGCTCCTCAAGAAGGACAACGAGGCCGGTCTCTACGTTGCCAAGAAGCACTATCGGCCCGGCGTTGACGAATCGGTGCGGATGACCGTTTCCAGTACCGTCGTCAACCGCATCGTCCAGGAGAAGCAGGCGATTCTCTCCAACGACGCCATCGTCGATGATCGCTTCGATGGGGCCCATAGCATTGTGCTGCAGGGTATCAGGTCGGCCATGGGCGTGCCCATGCTGGGCCGTAACCAGCAGGTGTTGGGGATCCTCATGGTGGACAGCCTCAAGAAGATTGGCGCGTTTACCGAGAGGGACCTGAACACGGTTCAGGGTTTTGCGGCTCAGGCGGCTTTGTCCATCGAGAACACTTTCATGGCCAGGCGCATTGAGGAAGAGGCGGCTACCAGGGGCAAGCTGCAACGGTTTCTTTCACCAAACCTGGTCAACCGGGTGCTTGCGGGCGAATTGAACTTGGAGAAGGGCGGGGCGCCGAAGGACGTGGCCATCCTCTTCTCGGATATTCGGAAATTCACCGAACTCTCGGAGCGCAACACTCCGGGGGCCATTATTGATTTGCTCAATGCTTACTTTGAGCGGCAGGCGGAAATCGTCTTCGACTACGAGGGTACCCTGGACAAGTTTATTGGTGACGCCTTAATGGCCCTTTGGGGCGCACCGATCTCCGCTGAGAAAGATGCTCTCAACGCCACCCTGGCTGCTATTCGAATGCAACAGGCGATGCGCGAGTTCAACGTCGAGGCGGAGGAGATAATCGGGGAGGGAATCGGGGTCGGCATCGGCATCGATTGCGGCCCGGTGGTGGCGGGGCTCATGGGATCGAGCAAGACCATGAACTACACGGTCATCGGTTCCCACGTCAACCGTTCAGCGAGGCTCTGTTCCGCCGCCAAGGCTGGCGAGATTATCATTTCGCACTCGGTCTGGGAGGCCGTTCGGGACCATGTTCCTTGCCAGGTTCTTGAGCCAATCAGCTTGAAGGGAATCGCCCAGCCAGTTCCCATTTACAGGGTTACTGGATACAACTAGTCAGTCTGTCGCGTGGTTCAGGTGTGGCGTCTCAGGAGCGGGCGGATCTTGTCCAGAGTTGCGGTGAGAGTGAGTCGTGGCAGGAACTCCAGTTCCCGACGTGCCCTAGCATCGTCTACCAGGCAAGGGTAGCGGAGATAGTCCAACTCTGCGGGGGGGACGTACGCGATGCCAAAATCCCAGGCCTTTTGGGCTGCTGCACGGAGGATGGGATAGGGCAACGTGATGGTGGGCCTGCCCAGATACTCCAGGGCGGCCCCAATGGGCAGCGCAGTTTCGCCGGCGAGATTAAAGATGCCCCGCAGGCCGGGTCGCAGAGCTGCAACTATGGCCTCGATGACGTCGCTTTCGTGGAGGAACTGAACCATGGGGTCGAACCCCATGACCTTGGGAATGCGAGGCAGGGAAAGGAAGCGCATGGGGCCGTTATTGACGGTGCCGACGATGTGCGACGGACGGAGCACCACGGTCTCAATTTCCGGTACCTTCCAGAAGAACGAGGTGACGAGCATGTCGGTGGAGATGAGGCTACGCATCTCGGAGAAGGTCTCCCCGGCCAGGAGCAGAGCCTCCTCAGTAAGGAATTGCGGGTTATCCGGGCGGGCTCCGTAGACATTGGCAGTGGAAAGGAAGATGACCTTGCGCACGTTGTAGCGGGCCGCATACTCCAGGAGTCGCTGAGTTCCCACCACGTTGAAGCCGTGCAGGACTCCTTGGGCACGGCCGAAGTCGTGCATCACGTTGAGGTGAACGATGGTATCGACCTTGTGGTTCCGGAAGATCGATTCACAGCGTTTGCGCCGGATATCATAGGTATAGACCTTGATGTCCTTGGGGCGATGGCTGAGGTCTCGCCGGTCCAGGCCGATGACTTCGTGCTCGACGTGCAAGCGCCTCGCCAGCAGTCTGCCAATAGTCCCGGCGATTCCGGTGATGACAATGGTGCTCATCGCACTCCCCCCAGCAAAGAAATGGGGAAGGGCCCACGCTCCTGGAGGCCGCGGTCGACCAATCTCTGGACCTCGCCTTGAACCCTGGCCACCTTGGCTTCGACAACTTCGTCTTCGTCATTGGGGTCCCCGGAGAAGGACATGGGTTCGCCAAAATAGAGGTGGATCTTCACGGGGTAAGGCAGAATGCCAAGAGGAAAGATCCAGGGAAAGGTGGGGGTGATGGGGAAGGCTGGAGCACCGAGGAGGCGGGCCAGCAGTTTAGAGTTGTATAAAGCGGGGATTGCCTCCTCTGCACCCACTACCGCCACCGGCACGATAGGGGTCCTGGTTTCCATTGCCAGCCGCATGAATCCGGCAGAGAACTTCTTCAGCTTGTACCGCTCCCAGAAGAGCTTGCTGATGCCCCGTACGCCCTCAGGAAAGACCAGCACGGCCTCGTCGTTCTCCAGCAGCCGGCGGCTGTTGTCCGGGTCTCCGAGGACCTGACCGCAGCGGGACATGAAGAGACTGACAAAGGGGAGCGAGGGAACCCAGCGCTCGACCATTGAACGGAGGATGCGTGGCGGACGCCCCTCAATGGCTAGAGCTGCGGCAATGAGTGAGCCATCGAAGGGGAGCTGACCGGAGTGGTTGGCCACGAACATCAGGCGGGTCGTGGGCAACTCGTGGAGGCCGTGGGTTTGCACCCGAAAATAGCCCCGATAGAGAAAGCGAACGAAGGGTATGACCTTGCGGATAAAGGCTGGAGACATCCCAAAGGGGTCATAGCCGAATTCGTTCAAGTGGGTGGCGCCGGAGGTCAAGACCTGGTTTTCCCAGTTCTTGTCCCCCCAATCGCGAAAGCGGCTTCCGACCTCCGTCAGGAAGTCTTCAAGGTGAGGTGAGCGGTAGTCATTGCCTGCCGTTGGAGATTCGTCAGTCATGGAGTTGCCTCTGGTGGCATTTCCGAGGGTGCGAAGAGGCTGGAGCAGACGAAGGAATCGACCAGCCGGTGGAGGGCGTCCAGGGTGCCATCGTCCACGCAGTTATGGCAGGTGAAGCGGTAGGCCTGCCCGGGGGCGACGAGGAGGACTTCAGTCTGGGCGAAGACTCCGTGTCCGCCAGGGATGCGCATCTCATAGCTCTCGTAGCCATGGGCGGTGAGGCCAGAGGTGATTTCGACTTCTGGTTCAAAGAGAAACCCCATTACTTCCGAGAGCCACCAGTCGCCGGCGCGGTCCTGCAAATCGAAGACCATGAGGATGAGTTCTGCGCCGGCCTGTTGCAACACAACTTCCATGGTGAACTTATGTGGCAACGTGACCTCGGGCCAGTCCCGCTGCGAAATGACCTCGCCCTCATGAACAAAGGAGAAGGAGAGTTGACGGTGGTTGCCCTTGAACAACGATTCTTCAGCCGCTCCGTGAGTGGGAAGAGCGAGGCACAAGCCGCCGAGTACTGCCATGCAGAGAAGGGACCGTTGCACAAGATTATTAGTCATCACATCCCCCAGAATCCGTCCGGATTGAATTCTAACCTGCCAGAGGACGGTGCGTCAATCCGCTAGTTCTCGGGCCGGACTCTTTCGAAGACAGTCACTGAGAGATTGCGGAACGACTGACCCCGCTCGGCATTGCGGTAAGCTCCGCCAAGCACTTGACTGATGGTGCCGAGGAACAACGCCTGGTCTTCAAAGGCGCCGCGGGAGAGCACGACGTTAACCCGGTGGGGTAGATAGGAGACTGGCGGCAACTGTGACGGGGACATGATTCCATTGGCGGTTCCGGGCCCCAGATAGTATTCCAGGCCGGGGCGGTCCCACATGGGAAGCACGAAGTTGGCCGTGCCGCGCTCGTCGCGGGAAACCTCGGTAATCAGGTTGCTTGCACCGCGAAAGTCCTGCCGGGGAAGAAAGGACCTGTTGTGGCGTGCCAGAGATGGGATCGCCAGGCTCACGATGAGCACCAGGATGGCGGTGCGGGCGAGGACTTTGCGCGGCTGCCATGCGGTGGCTGCGAGGATGTAGAGGGGGGGGAGCAGCATGAGCCAGTTGCGAGGCTGAA
>CALGBT010000192.1 GCA_937884235.1 uncultured Pseudomonadota bacterium | reverse complement strand
ACAAGTGGTACTCCAACCTCCCTAACAAGCACTCTACTCACCTCCAGTTGCTTGAGGAGTGAAACTCAAGTCTGCCATGGACGACAAGGGAACTGCAGCGTCGGCTCCCACTGAAACCGCCTCCAGAAAACGGCATGGAGACAACTCGCTAGTCGTCGATAAACTACGGCAACGGTATTGCCTCAAGCCATCCAATCGCCTAACTTGTTGGCGGTTCGAATCGTAAATGGTGATTTCATGAGAAGGAATAGGGTGTGCGAGCAGCTCGATTTACCTCTGGTCTACGATGTTCACCACCACCGCTGCCATGGTGACGGTCTCGGCATAGGGAGTGCCACCACCCTCGCCATCGAGACATGGAATAGAGAACCTCTCTTTCACGTGTCGAGCCCACGCAACGGTTGGGAGGCAGTAAACACGCGCTCGCACAGCGATTACATTGATCCCAATGATTTTCCCGCACTCTGGCTTGAATTGGACATAACCGTTGAGGTGGAAGCCAAAGCGAAGGAACTTGCAGTGCACAAACTGAAGCGCGAGCTGGCCAAGAAAGAGAGGACACCATGGGCCTTTTAGATGGATTACTCGATAGGAGCATCTTCTTCTCCTTCGACGGCTCGGGATTTCGAAGGCATTCGCGGGATTTTGACCATCGTGACCTCGACCCTTCGATGGGTGGGAAGGTCTGCATTGTTACTGGTGCCAATAGTGGCCTTGGGCTCGAAGTGGCTCGAGGTCTCGCTGCAGGTGGTGCCACGGTTCACATGCTCTGTCGCAATCCTGAGCGAGGCGAGCAGGCGCGGCAGGCCGTCGCTGATGAGCACGACACTTCCGGAGTTCATCTCCATGTAGTGGACCTTTCTAGCCAATCCTCTATCCGGAGATTCGCAGAGCGTTTTGAGGCCTCTCGGGTGGATGTTCTGGTACACAACGCGGGACTGCTCCCCCTCGAGCGAGAGATTACCAAAGAGGGCCTGGAGTTGACAGTAGCGACCCACCTCGTGGGTCCCTTTCTTCTCACCCAGCTGCTGCGGAACAAGCTTCACGGGGCTCGCGTCATCTTCGTTTCCTCAGGCGGTATGTACGGCAAACGGCTGGACGTAGATACCATGATGGCCAACGATGGACCGTACGATGGGGTTGCAGCCTACGCGATGACGAAGCGGGGCCAGGTGGTGATCAGTGAGATGTTGGCCGAGGAACTGGCCGGTCTGGGGGCGACGGTTAACGCGATGCATCCGGGATGGGCTGCCACCAAAGGCGTCGAGCATTCCTTGCCCCGGTTCTGGAAGTTGATGCGCAATCGGCTACGTACCCCCGCCGAGGGCGCCGATACGGCGCTATGGCTGGCGGTTGCGGAAAAGGTGGCAGGCGAGAGTGGCAAATTCTGGTTTGACCGCCGTGCGGTTTCCACCCATCTAATGAGCCGCACCATGGAAAACCACACCGAGAGGCTGCGGCTATGGGAAATTTGTAGTTCATTTTCCAATTCGGCGCCTAAGGAAGGAGAGTAAATGAGAGACTACGCCAAGCACTTAGGGGCGATTAGGCTGAGCGATAGCGAGGGACGCTGCGCCAATATCGGCAGCGCATGGCTGGACCAACCGGCCCTCCTCGTCTTCATCCGCCACTTCGGCTGACTATTCTGCCGCGAGCAAGTTACGCAGTTGCGTGACGCATACCATGAGATCCAGAGTACAGGGGCACGACTGGTTGTGATTGGCAACGGCCAACCGTGGCAAGCCAAGGCCTTTGCGGAAGAGGAGCAGATCCCCTTCGAACTATGGGTCGACCCCAAGATGGAGGCATACGCGGCTGCTGGCCTGCGACGGGGTGTCGCAAAGGTCTTCTCGGGACGAAGCATAGGGCACGCGTGGAGAGCCATGCGTAGCGGGTTCAAACAGACCAAGGTCCAGGGAGACCCCTGGCAGCTAGGTGGGGCCTTCATCATCACACCAGACGGAAGAACCGCCTACGAGCAAGTGAGCCGCGAAGCGGGAGACCATGCGTCCACAGTAGAATTACTCAAGGTCCTAGCTGGCCTCTGAAGAGCGCCCAGGGAGTACTTTCACCACTCGTGCACCGCAATACATAGCGCAAGCGCCATTTTACTTGCCCTGACGGGTCTTGGCCACAATCCTATTGCGATCGTCGGGGCCCTCCAGAATTTGAAAGAAGACCTCGCCTGTCGCGATGAGCAGTTCAGTAATATCGTTTTCTTTGTTGTTGGCGGCGGAACGCTCAACCAGGCTAGAGATGTCAGCTGACGTCATAGGGTTTGCGAAGCGGCTGATATAGCGAATGCGTTTGATTTTTGCCTCCTAAGTTTCAACAACACACGCAGCTTGGTCACACTCTGATGGTCAGACAACTAGGCCCGGACAAGAAAAGATTTTGTAGGGCCATAATCCTTGGTCTCCAGCCCTCTGCGTTGAGAGGCGAAGCGGCACCGCAGATACCCTACCTTTGGCACTCCACCGCCCTCGCAGAATTGGCAGTGCGAGGCTGACAACCATCAGTCAATATCAAGAGGGACTTCTCTCTGGTGGGGAATGGACCTACACTTGAAAGCGACCACAGGAGCTTTGCAATGGAGGGTGGATATGCATTGGCTGATTCGACATGGGGTGTTGCTGGTGGTGCTCTTCTGGTCCAGCGTGGTCTTCGCCGAAGGCCGGTCAATGCTGCTCAATGATCCCGGGCGTCAATACCAGATGATCTTTGGTGCGGAATTGGGGTTCAGCAGCATCTTCAAGCACAATGTGCAGTTCGGCTCCGACGGGACCCGCTTCGACTACGTGGAAGACGGCAATCAGAACATCGCGTTTCCTTTTGCACGGCTCACGGCGGAACTGCGGCTCAAGGAACGTCACTCTCTCATTTTGCTATTCCAACCGTTGACTCTGGAAACCGATGCGCTGCTTGATGAGGACCTGGTCGTGGATGGTGAGACGTTCACCTCCGGCACGCCCATGAATCTCGTCTACGGGTTCGATTTCTGGCGACTGAGCTACCTTTATGACTTGCTGCCGGCGAAGAACCACGAACTGTCGGTGGGGGCCTCTTTGCAACTCAGGAACGCGACGATCCGTTTCCGGTCGAGGGATGGGGAGCAACTCAGGGTCAACCAGGGACCGGGACCCGTGCCTATCCTGAAGGTGCGATATCGCTATGACCTGGATAGCGGACTCTGGATGGGCGCTGAGGTCGACGGCTTCTATGCTTCCAGCGCCTACATCAATGGTGGCGACAACGACTTCGAAGGGGCCATTCTGGACGCCTCGCTGCGTATCGGCCTGGTCTTCTCCGATGCCCTGGATGGCTTCCTCAACTTCCGCTATCTGGGGGGAGGGGGGAGCGGCACCGACAATGATGACCCCGGCCCAGGCGACGGCTATACCAGCAACTGGCTACATACCGGAACCATTTCGCTGGGGCTGCTGCTGAAATAGGATGGGCCCAGTTGCACCATCGCGAGGCAGGCTTGCCCTGTGGCGAGACGCTGCCTGACCGACCAGTTGCGCATCCAATCCACCAGGGAGCGCCCCCGAACCGGGAGATGGCGAAGGGTGCGCCCAGCGCATGATTAGGCTTGCATGCAGGGCTCTTGTCCTCCGATTCGCTGCTCAGATTGCCAAAGAACGCCACCTTCAACCCTGATGCAAACCCTCAAACGGACCCTCCAGAAGGCCGGACCCTGTTTTGAGAAGCCACAAGGCAACCAGAGCAGCTAGTTCTACTCTACCGAACGTGACTTCGCCCTCTCGGGGTCGCTTTGGTCGCATTCACATTGCGGCACCACACCGCACTTGACAACCATCAATTAGCTGGTATCGTAATCAGCAATTGGACGCTGAGGTAGTCGACAAATGGACGCGCAACGGAACATGTATCCAAGGACAATCGCTACCGCTCTCACGGAGGCGCTGGCTGATACCCCGGTGGTCAGCCTTCTGGGAGCCCGGCAAAGTGGAAAGACGACCCTCGCACAGGCCGTGGCACCGGACCGGCCCTACATAAGCCTGGATGAACAGAACTACTTCCAGACCGCGTCAATGGACCCTTCCGGGTTTGTGGACAGCCTACCTGAGTTCGTCACAATCGACGAGGTCCAGCGGGTCCCGGCTCTGATGCCGGCCATCAAGCTGTCGGTAGACCGGGATAGGCGCGCCGGACGATTTCTTCTCACCGGTTCTGCCAACCTGCTGCTATTGCCGCAGGTCTCTGATTCGCTTGCCGGACGCATGGAGGTCATTCGCCTGCAGCCTTTGACCGAGTCGGAAAAGGAGCGGGCCCCAGGGGCCTTCTTAAAAGAATTTCTCAACGGACAATTCAAACCCGAAATTGCGGGGACCAACGGACAGAATGTGCCGAGTGTGCCGGAGCGGCTGGTTGCAGGCGGTTATCCGGAACCGCTCACCCGTTCCCACTCCCGAGCCAGGCAATGGCATCGGCAGTATCTGCGGTCGATCATCGAAAGGGATATCAAGGATATAGCCCGAATCAGGCAGGGGGAGGATGTTGCCCGTTTGCTTGAGTTGCTGTCTCTGAGGACGGCAACGCTGCTCAACGCCAGCAGTCTCGGACAGACGCTGGGGCTGAATCGCGCAACGATTGACCACTACCTGCTGCTGCTGGAGCGGCTCTTTCTGGTCCGTCGGCTTCCGCCCTGGCATCGCCACGCCGCGAGACGCCTGGTCAAGACTCCAAAAGTGCATCTCGTCGACAGCGGACTGGCAGCTACCTTGGCTGGAATCCGTGAGAGCGACTGGCTGGAGAGACGCGCATTAATCGGTCATCTCCTGGAGTCATTTGTGGTTCAGCAGATCATTACGCAAGGTAGCTGGACCGATCCCGACCTGCGCTTTTGGCACTACCGCGACAAGGACAAGGTAGAAGTGGACCTGGTCATAACTCGCTCCCAGGAAGTGTGGGGCATCGAGATTAAGGCAGCCGCTTCGGTGGGCGACCGTGACGTCAGAGGACTCCAACGACTTGCAGCCCAATCCGGAACGGACTTTCGCGGCGGCATTCTCATCTACACCGGCGCCGACAAATTGACCGTGGGGAAGAGTCGATTCCTCGCGGTGCCGATGCAAGATCTGTGGGGGCGGTAGTCCGGTCGAGCACAATTGCCGGTAATCACCGCGCTTTCCCTTGTCATGCCAGGCAGTTGCGCCCCCGACCCAGCACGCATGAGCATACATTGAAATACGGCATCAAGAATGGGCCGTGCCCCCAATATGCCCCCAGATTTGGAATGGTGATGGTGAGTCGACAAAGTACTACTTCCAGTTCATCGAGAGCTTCCGCTCGTGAGTGACACAGTCCCGCAAGTACAGGTTGATCAGGCTCTGGTAGGGGATGCCAGTCTCTTCAGCCAACTTCTTGAAGTACTCCACCACGTCTTCCCCGAGCCGGATTGTGACCTGCTTCTTCAGCATCCGTGCGTAGGGGTTCTTGCGAGGTACCATCTTGTCGAATTCGTACTCTTTCCTCATCGTGCACCTCCCTGAACCAGATAGGCGTCCCGCTCTCGCCGGGTTGCCTTTCGGGCCGAGATGACCCGGATCACGTCGCCGTCTTCCCGGCAGCAGTGAACGACCACCAGGACACGCCCTGTGGCACTTGGCCCCAGGAGCAGGAACCGCTGCTCCTCGTCCGAGTGGTCAGGGTCGTCGTAGAGCAGGGCGTTCTCTTCATAGAAGACGCTCCTGGCTTCTTCGAACGACACGCCATGCTTCTTCTCGTTCGACCGGCTCTTGCCATCGTCCCACTCGAAGCGCATTCCGCCTCCCTATTCCACCACGCACTACATTGTAAGTACGAAGTAACTATTATGCAAGGGAAAGGTTGGGTGTGGTTGTCAACCCTGTATCACCAAATTAATTGAGGACAGGCCGGGAGTGACTT
>CALGBT010000191.1 GCA_937884235.1 uncultured Pseudomonadota bacterium | reverse complement strand
GCTCCGAGCGTCGGCCGGTGGGGCCTACCACCCTGAACCTGGAAGACTACGAGAACGTGGGTTTGATCCTCTCTTCGAGCAGTGCCGGAGAAGTGCGGGAGAGGGGTCGCTACCTGTCGGGTATCTTCAGTCATCAAGTGCGCAGTGGGCTGACCGGAGTGGCCGATGTCGACGGCGACGGGAGAGTCACATTCCAGGAACTCGCCGCCTTCGTCGCCGCAGCCAACGCCCGAGTCGAGAACCCTACTCTCCGTTTGCACCCCTACATCCGGCCACCCCTGGCCACCCCGAGCATGCCCATCATAGATCTGGCGGGGGCCTTCACCCGCACCATCGAACTGCGATTTGAGGCGGACAGCAAGGTCGCCTTTCTAGACTCCAATCTGGTTCGCTACGCCGATGTCAATGTGGCGGCGGGGCATACGGTGCAGGTGGGCCTGGCGCTTCCCGAAGAGGTCTTGGTGGTGGTGGATGAGACTACTGAGTATGTGGTGCCGGCCACCGGCAGCGGTGTAATCCGGCTGGTTGACCTCAAGGCTCGGGCGGCGGCACCACTGGCGGTGCGTGGCGTGGACCACTACTACCGGAGCCATCTCTTCGCAGAACCATACGACCGAGCCTTCGCAGTCAACTGGTTGGAAAGTGACTACCCGGGTACCCTCATGTTTGAGAGAGTCAGCCCCGGACCCTGGTATGGCAATGGCTGGGCCTGGGCGGTAGCGGGCGCCGGACTTGCGTTGGCGACTTCGGGTGGGATACTCACATGGGAAGCCGGGCAGTCGCATCAAGCAGCCCTTGACACGCCTTGGGGCGACGAAAGGGCACGGCTCAACGATAGAGTAGACCGCTTGCAGGCCTGGTCCGTCGGTGCCTATGCGGTGGGTGCAGGAGCTTTGGCAACCAGCGTCATTCTCTTTCTCGCCGACCGGCCGGAACTGCGTGAGCAGGTGCGGCCCCAGGTCGGCCCAGGCATAACACTGATTCCGACCCCGGGTGGGGCGGCGCTGGAGGCGAGCTTCTGATGGTCTTCTTGCGACAGATACGAGTGCTGTCGGTGATGCTGCTGCTGGCGGCCTGCTATGAGCCGGTTGCCATCGAGGAATCCGCTTGCGATGCGTCGGGTCATCCCTGTCCTGACGGCTACCTTTGCGTTCACGAGGCCTGCTTTCGCAGCGTGGGCGGTGTTGCTGTTGCCTGCATGGAGAATGTGGATTGCCCGGCAGGGGTCTGTTTGCGAGAGGCCCACGTCTGTGTGGGCTGCATGAAGCACAGCCAATGCGTTTCTGGACTCTGCAGCATCTCGACCCATATTTGCATTGGTTGCAAAGCCGATTATCAATGCCCCTCGGGGGATTGCGACGAGGAAAGAGGTATTTGTGCAACCCCGGTGGCAGAAAACGCAACGAGGGACCCCGCCACCGGCAATTGATAAGAGACAGCTTGATACGGATGGCGAATTTGAAACTTTGGATATCAGATAATTGGAGGAAGACCATGAGACTGTATGCCCTGATGATTATTTCTTTTGTGGCAGTCGTCAGCCTCGCCGGCTGTGACTTCGAGGTCGACAAACCCAAACCCTTTGTTTGCGAGTCCGATGGCGATTGCGGTTCTGGGTATTGCGACGTGGAAAGCGGCGAGTGCTTCGCCTGTCTTGCCGACGCTCACTGTCCCAGCGGCAAGCACTGCGAACCCGATCTGAACCAATGCGTTGCCTGCTTTGAAGATGACCATTGTCCCCTCGGCGTGTGCGAGGCCGACAAGTTCTTCTGCGTGGAATGCAAGGAAGACGCCGACTGCAAGAGCGGTCAGTGCGACGAGAACAAGCAGATCTGTATCGAGTGTGGTGCCGACGATGAGTGTGACGACGGCAACCCCTGCACGGTCAACGCCTGCAAGGAGGGGCAGTGTGAGAGTGCGCCGTCCGCTAACGACGTCGCCTGCAGCGACGGTGATGATTGTACCGTCGGCGATGCCTGCGGTGGTGGCAAGTGCGTGCCCGGCCTCATAGACCCCGATTGCATCGACCCCATCGGCCCCTGCGACGGGAAAGAAGATGGTGATGCGTGCGACGACGGTGACCCCTGCACTCTTGATGACTTCTGCTCAAAAGGGCTGTGCTTTGGCGATTCCATCAGCCCCAATTGCCAGGAGGATGACCTCGACCAGGACGGCTACACAGTCGCGGAAGGAGATTGCAACGATAAGGACGCTTCAGTCAATCCCGGCGCCAAGGAGCTCTGTGGCGACAAGGTGGATAACAACTGCGACGGCGAAATCGACGAGGATTGCGGCGGCGGCGAGTGTGTGAAGCTCTGTGACTGCTATGACAAGTACGGGGCGAAGTTCGAGGATGAATGCCCCCTCGACTGCTATTCCTGCGACAATTACTGGTCGTGCGAAGCGGGCGAGTGCGTGGTCATGTGCGGCCCCGTCCCCAACGAAGTGAACAAGTGCCTCGGCACCTGCCTGGACCAAGAGCTTTGCGGCAACGGCATGGACGACGACTGCGACGGAATTGTTGACGAAGATTGCGATGACTGCGTTGGCGAAGGCGAAACCGGCTCCGGCATGATTCCCGGCTCGCCCACGTGCTGCGAGGGTCTCCAGGCCATCTCGGTGGCCATGTGGGACCCCGCCACCGGAACCTGCGCTCTGGCCATGGACGTCTTCCTTTGCAGCAAGTGCGGTAATGGCAAGTGCGAGAAGGGCTGGGAGAACCCCTGCAACTGCGAGAAAGACTGCCCCATGGATCAGTGTACTTCCGACCTCGGCTGTGCCGACGGGGACGACTGCACCGCCGACATGTGCATCAACGGCATCTGCAACCACCTGGCGGTGCCGGGGTGTGGGCAGCAGGAATGCGAGAATGCCTGCGACTGCTACAACATCTACGGGAACAAGTTTGCCGACCCGTGCGCCATGATGTGCCCCACCTGCGATAATTACTGGTCCTGCGAAAAGAACACCTGCGTCGAGAACTGCGGCCCCGTGCCTCCAGAGATTTCGAAGTGCTTCGACAAATGTGTGCCCGAGGGCGAGAGCTTCATGGGTTCTGACCTCATCTGCTGCCCCGGTCTGACCGCCGCGGCCGATTGCGAGGAGATGCCGGTGCCGTGCGATGACCCCACTTCGCCTGACTGTGCCGACTACGCCTGCAGCTGCCCGAAGTGTCTCTGCTTTGTTTGCGTCGCCTGCGGTGACGGGGTGTGCGGTGCCGGAGAGAACAAATGCAACTGCCCCAAAGACTGCGACAAGAACGTCGAGTGCACCAACGACGCGCAGTGCAACGATGCCGACCCCTGCACCAAAGATTTCTGTCAAAATGGCAAGTGCGTCCATGCGACCATCCCTGATTGCGGCAACTGCTGGACCGACGAAATGTGTCCGGCCAAGAGCTACTGCCGCTTCCCGGATGGGGCCTGCGACAATGCCAAGTCGGGTGACTGCGCCCCCATCCCCGACGGCTGCTTCGACCTCTGGAAGCCCGTCTGTGGCTGTGACGGGAAGACCTACGGCAACGAATGCGAAATGCAGATGGCCATGCAGTCGCTAGCCTACGACGGCGAGTGCAAGGCCAGCGGCGACCAGTGCGGCGGGCACAAGCGCCAAAGTGG
>CALGBT010000190.1 GCA_937884235.1 uncultured Pseudomonadota bacterium | reverse complement strand
ACGAGTTTACCCGCCGGGTCAAGGAAGATGACCGGGCGCACCACGTCGATGTGCTCAACGCCAACACCGGACCGGTGATGCTTACGTACCGCGCCCGGGCGGGCATTGATGCCCTGGTGACGGCAACGCAGCGCGGTGAGGCGAGTTGTGACTTTGTGGCCAACGATGGCATTCGTCACCGGCTCTGGGTTGTTTCTGACTCGGATGTGGTGGCGGCGCTCCGCACGGAGTTTGCTGCCGTTGAGGCGCTCTATGTTGCAGATGGGCATCATCGCAGCGCGGCTGGTTACCGGGTTCGCAATTTGCGTCGTGACCGCAATCCCGGCCATTCCGGGAATGAGGCTTACAATCACTATCTGGCGGTGGCCTTCCCGGACGACCAGTTGCAGATTCTGGGTTACCACAGGGCAGTGGAGAGCCTGCAGGGCCTTTCAAGCGAGGATTTTCTGGCCCGGGTGGCGGCGTCTTTTGAAGTTGCTCTCACTGACGAGCCTTCCCCGCGAGGACCGCACCATTTCACGATGTTTTTCGAAGGGCAGTGGTATTCGTTGATGGCCCGCGCCGGTACTTTTCCGGCCGAAGACCCGGTGAAGTCGCTGGACTGTTCGATTCTGCAGGATAATCTGTTGCGTCCCATTCTGGGCATCGATGACCCCCGCACCGCCGAGGGTATCGATTTCATCGGTGGCATTCGAGGAACAGCGGAGCTAGCACGGCGGTGCAACAGTGATATGAAGGTGGCGTTCGCCCTTTATCCGGTGACCGTCGCCCAACTAATTGCCATTGCGGATGCGGGCGAAGTCATGCCGCCCAAGTCCACTTGGTTTGAGCCGAAGTTGCGGTCCGGCATGGTGATTCGCAGTCTGGATGATTCCAAATAGGAAGGAGGGGGCACGATGTTGATTTTGATTGCTGATGCATTCGATGCGGGGTTGGCGGGGAAACTGGAACGTTTTGGCGAGGTGACTACCGACCATGATCGTCTTGGTGAAGCTGATGTCTTGCTCATCAGGTCGAAAACGAAAGCGACCAGGGAGTACATTGATTCCGCTCCCCGATTAAAACTGATTATTCGGGGCGGGGTGGGCACGGACAACATTGACAAGGTGTATGCAGCAGAGAAGGGCATTGTCGTGCGCAATACGCCCAAGGCCTCGTCAATTGCGGTGGCTGAATGTGCATTTGCACTGATGATCGCGGTTCCCAACCATTTGGTGAAGGGCCACCAGGGGATGACCGAAGGCAAGTGGCTGAAGAAGGAGCTCAAGCGCACCGAGTTGTGCGGCAAGACCCTCTGTCTCATCGGTATGGGCAATATTGCGGTGGAAGTGGCGAAGCGTGCGGCGGCCTTTGGCATGAAGATCAAAGCCTATCGCCAGTCCGGTCGCCCGAGCGAATATGCTGAGGTCAAGCCAACCTTAGAGGAGGCCTTGGCCGGGGCGGACTATGTGTCGATGCATACTCCCCTCACGCCGGAGACTGCGGGGATGTTTAATCGCGAGTCCATTGGCTGGATGAAGGATGGTGCGGTTCTGGTGAATACCGGGCGTGGCAAGTGTGTGGTTGCTGAAGATGTGGTTGCGGCGTTGGAGTCGGGCAAGCTGGCAGCCTATGCCACTGACGTCTGGCCCTCGGACCCGCCGCCACCAGACTATCCAATTCTGCGCGCACCCAATGTTGTGATGTTGCCTCATCTTGGGGCGAGCACAAAAGAGAACCTGCTTCGCATTGGCGAAGAGGTGGAAGCCATAATTACTGAAGTGCAGGAAGGAGGGGCATTATGAACCGCGTTTACAACTTCTTTGCCGGGCCGTCGACACTGCCGCTGGAAGTGCTGCAGAAGATGGAAAAGGACTTCGTCAACTACCAGGGGTCCGGTCTGTCGCTCATCGAGACCAGCCACCGCTCCAAAGAGTACGACCTGGTGCACAACCGGGCTGTTGAGCTGACCAAAGAGTTGCTTGGCATCACCGATAGTCACACCGTCATGATGCTGCAGGGTGGGGCGACCATGCAGTTTGGCATGATCCCCATGAATCTGCTGCACAGCGACCGATTCGCTGCCTACATCAATACGGGAGCGTGGGCGAAGAAGGCCATTGCCGATGCCCGGAAGGTTGGCAATGTAGAAGTGATCTGGGACGGTGCGGACAACAAGTACATGAGTTTGCCAGCGATTTCGGAGTTGCAGATTCCTGGTGAGGCAACGTACCTCCACCTGACTTCCAACGAGACCATTGGCGGGATTCAGTGGCAGGAATGGCCGGACACGGATGTTCCCATCGTTGCTGACATGTCCAGTGATATCATGAGCCGGCCGTTGCCCATGGAGAAGTTCGGCATCGTTTACGCAGGTGCCCAGAAGAATCTGGCACCTGCCGGGATGACGCTGGTGATCATGCGCAACGATATGCTGGACAAGTGTGCGTCCAACCTCACCGCCTACCTCTCCTATAAGACGCACGCGCCCAAGAACTCTCTCTACAATACGCCACCGGTCTTTACCATTTGGGCCTTCGCCAATGTGCTTGAGTGGGTGAAGGAGAATGGTGGGTTGGAAGGCATGGCAGTGCGCGCTGCGGAGAAGGCAGCGACTCTGTACGGGGCCATCGACGATTCGGACGGCTTCTACCGTTGCCCGGTGGATGCGGGGGTTCGCTCCAAGATGAACGTGGTCTGGCGCCTCCCTACGGAGGAGTTGGAGGCCCAATTCATCGCTCAAGCAAAGGGCGTGGGCATGCTCGGGCTTAAGGGCCACCGGGATGTGGGTGGCTGTCGCGCCTCGATTTACAATGCTATGCCGCCAAGTGGCGTGGCTGCCCTCGCGCAGTTCATGCAGGATTTCCGTCGCAACAACGGCTAGCGCCCCCTGGCTTCTCACGACCTCCTGTCTTATTGTAAGTCTTTGCTGAAGTGACCATCTAGTCATGGCAGGCACCACCGGCGTGCGGCGAGTAGTTCACGGACCGGGTTTGGGAATGCTCATGGGAACTCATGTGCGAAGTTGACAATGGCTCTGCGGGTAGCCTAAGATTGCAGGGAATTTGTGCGGTAGGCATGTCCGCCAGGGAATGAATGAAGCTGACGATTCTCATTGCTGATGATGTGGGCGCTTGTTTCAAGGAGCTGGGGGCAGCGTTTGAGGGCCGAGAGGTGCTTCTGGAACGGGCCGTGAGCCTTGAGGATTGTGTCGACAAGTGTCGTGCCCAGAGGCCGGCCATCCTGATTGTCTATGCCGGCATGTCTCGGGCTTTCTCGTTGCTGCGTATCGTTCGTCGCAGCGATGATATTGGCAAGATTCCTCTGATTGTTTGCGGTGAGCCGGAGCAGGAGGAGTTGATTGCCAAGCATCGCAAGCTGCCCTCACGTGCCGACCGGTATTTATTGCGGCCCATTGATGTTGAATTGGTTCGCAGCGTCACCGCCGAGTTTCTTGAAGTTGAAGCAGAGATCGACATTCGAGCCGATGAAAAGACGCCTCCGCCTCTGCCAGGCAAGCGGAGGAAGACTGCGGTGGCTGAGGCGCCAGATGCCTTCTCCAGGGTCCAGGCGGAGTTGAAGAATTATCAGGGGCGAGTGAAGGAGCTTGAGCAGGACCTCGAGGCCTTGTCGAAGGT
>CALGBT010000189.1 GCA_937884235.1 uncultured Pseudomonadota bacterium | reverse complement strand
TACCTATATTCAACAAAAAGACCCCGGGAGGCAACCCCCGTCTGCAGACACTTGCGTTTCAACCCGGCCGATGGATATCATGGGCCGGTGGAGGCATCAGCGATATGGCACCAACAGCAATGGGACTCGCCAGCCGGCTTCTGATTCTGCTTCTGCTGGGCACGTCCGCCTGTGGCGGCGACCGCGGCGATTCCTCGGCGGAGTCCATGACCTTGCAGCTCAAGGGCCGGGTGAGCGCACCCGCAGGCGTGGTGGGCTCGACCGTGGAGTTCTACTCGGTGACGGGCGACCAGCGCCAACTCATGAAGACTGTACTATCTACCCCATCGGGCGCCTTCATTGTTGAGATTGACGGCCTTCTCCAAAGCGAACCGCTCCTCATCTGCACCGCGGGCTCAGGCAAGGCCACCGATTCCTGGACCGGAAAATCCTTCTCGATCCCAGTGGCCCGACCGCTGTGCGCCATCTTCAATGTCAGTGCCGCGCTGGCTGATGACCTGCTGGTTATCGACCCTTGGTCTACCCTGGCCTTCGGCCTCGCTGACGGCTACCGATCCTTCGGCAGCAAGCGTGGGCTCTCAAATACAGCGTGGAACTCTGTCATCCCGAAGGCGGCGGAACGACTGGCCGCCCATTTATGCGTGGAAGCACCGCCCAATATCGGCTTCACTGACCCCGCCGATCCCGCGCTCGAGACTCTATGGGTGCCTTCCGCACGGATGGCCAGTGGAGTGAGTGCCGCAGCGCTGGCCCGCATGGCCAACGGCTGGCCCGTGGAGCCGGGTCGAGTACCACTGACCATGCCGGATCTTCTCTACGCCCTGGTTGCCGACGCGCAGGACGGCCTCTTTGATGGCAAGACTCTGGACCAGGACGGTAAGCCAATCGCGGTCCAACTGGGAGCCTCAACTCTCTCCTCCCAGACCCTGCGCTACGATCTGGCAGAGGCAATCCATGACCTGGTCTCTCAAACGGCCCCCACCTTCGCAGAAGGAGCCGACGGAGTCGCCGCCTTCAACACCGTTGATGGCTGGTACGAGCAGCTTTCAACTGCGCAGGGGGCGCTCTTTCCGGACGATGCAACAACTCTGTTTGACCCGCTCCCGCCGGTCATTGTACTCAGCCCTGGCTTCCCCGCTGACGATTCGCTGCTCGCCTCAGCAGACATCCTGGACTTACTGGCAACAGCGTCAGACCCGCACGGCGTGGAGTCACTCTGGATAACCAGTCCCCAGGTGTACTCTCAACTGTTGGGCAAGCCGGTGACCGACAACAAAGAATTTGCGCTTCCCCTGAGCTTTGACCCGACGGCCTGGGCCGGAAAGGAAGTCTTCTTTCGCATCCATGCTCGGGACACAGCGGGCAACGAAGAGTCCGTCGACCGCATTTTCCGCGTCTCTCTCGCAGCCCCCGTAATCGAAGAAGTGCTGCCCGAATCGGACATTTGCCTCTCTGCCCCACCAGCAGAACTCCTCGTACTTGCTTCCCATTCGGACGGACTGGAGGTGAAGGTGGCGCTGACCTTTGTCGGCGGCCAGACCCACTGCACAGCCTATAGCGACGGTTTCCACCATTGCCCCGTATCGCTGGGAGACGGGGCCGTGGTGACGGTGAAGGCCACTGACATCCTCGGACGAACTGACGAGGCAATCTGGACTCTCTGCGTCGACTCTCTCGCCCCCACTATCTCCTTCGACCCGGCCGACGGCAGCTGGTACGGACCGGACGACCCGACGGTGACCGTAACCGTTCAGGACGACCACGATTTCAAGCTGCTCGAGCTCACCGTTGATGGCGAGGAGATTGGAGCAACCACCAAAGACAACCAGATTGCTGTTGCGCTGCCCACCACGGCATCAACCCAGGAGGCCACCATTGCCATTACCGTGGAGGACGTGGCCTTTCAGCAGACTAGTGGTTCGGCAAGCTATCTCTACGACTCGTCGCCCCCGGACATTCAGGCCTCAGAGATGGGCATCATCACCAACTCCTTCGACCTGATAAAGTACAAGTTCCGCGTGCTCGATGACGAATCGGGAGTGGCCTCGGTGAAGATTGTTGGCGGACAGGGTGTTTGGAGCATGGACGTCGAGGGGACCTGGTACATTCTGGTCGGAACGGTTGTCCCGCAGCCCGGGGTTCCTGCCAGCGTCACGGTTGAGGCAGAGGACATGGTGGGCAATACCAGTTCCCGGGTCCTCGTGGTCTTCCTCGACTCCAGCACACCATCCATTGCCCAGAACCCGACCTTCGTTATCGACGATACCGACGGCAATCCGACCTACGACGCGGCCACCGGCGAGGTGGACTACGTTGCTGACGGGGCGACAAAGGTTGGCTTGAACAAGACGAGTTGCGCTGCCCTCTGCCCGCCTTTTGCCAAATACGCCCCCTTGCTCTTCGGCGATTCAGTTGCCGACGGCCTGGAGACAGCCATACCCTCGTTGGACTTCACCGTTAGCGACCCTTGCCCCACCGGTGCCATCAAGGCGACCCTCACGGTTGAGGCCAGCTGGTATGCTGGGGACCAGCTGTTGCACACTGCCCCTCCCATGGCCGCGAACTGCCTGGGCGATACGGTGACGATTCCCTTGCTGCTGCCCTTGTCTGACGACGGCATCGGCGCTTTTCCAGGCAACCAGATCCCCGACCGCCTGCATCTTGAGGTCACGGACCTCGGTGGCCAGATGGCTGTGCGCGACGTCCTCCTGGCGATGACGGTGCTGCCGCCCCCCCTCTTTCTCCTGGACGATGCCGTAGATCTGCCCGACGACCCCATAGACCTCTACTTGATGCCTTCGGATCCGGCACTACAGGAGGCCCTGGCGGGCGGTGCCTACTATCGACGGCGACTCATAAATCCATCGGTGGTCCCAGCCGAAGTGACGGTGGCGAGTCTGCCCCTGGAGAGCCTGCTCATTTCCCACGCTCGGGTCTATGTCCAGGCGGAAGAGCCACAAGGAACGGCTTGCACAGTCGGCAAATGTCGCACCCTGGGAGGGCCGGGGGATGGAGAATGCGCGCCCCCCCAGTCTTTCACGGCAGACACCTGGTACACCAACTCAGCGCAGCAAGTACGCCTGCGCCACGTACCGGCAGACGGATACCCCGCCCTCCTCCTCACTGGCAACAGCTTCGCCATGGGGGCCGGCGAATGGTGCTACCTCGATGTCATGACCGGGGCACCGGAGGAACCCATCATCCTCGAAAAAGCCGTCACCGTTGCGCTGGAAGATGGATTCGGCTATCCCGTCCACCTGGTCGCAGCCGATATATGGGGGGCGGCTTGTACCTGGAGCGCCGGATTCCCCCCGGAGATCACCCACTACGACCTTCCGGACATAGTCACCGGCTACGCACTACAGATCAAGCCGGGGGCAGCCGTGGGCCTGGAAGTCCAGGCTGACGGTCTGGCTGCGGGCAACATGCTGACAGTACCCGTCGCAGCCCAACTAAAGAGCTACACCCCGCCCTTCAACCTGCCGCTGAGTGCGTGGTAAGTTCAAAAGGCAGCCCCAAAGCCCATTCCCCACTCGAACTGGTTGGGCTCGGCGTGTAGATAGGACCAGGTCGGCGGGTCCAGGTAGTGACGCATGCCTGCGAAGACGTCGATGTAGAAGTGCGAGCTGAGATAGTAGGCAACCCCCGCTCCCCCCATTACGCTGAACATCTCGGCCATGCGATTCTCCACGTCTTCGCCCCACTCCAACATCTTCAGGTAGCCGACATCCCCCACCAGAAACGGGTAGAATCCGGGCGCAACATCGAGGTAATAGCGGAGATAGGCATTCAAGTCGTGGAGGCTGACTTTGTCATCAATATGCCGATCATTGAATCTGGTGTAGCGATAGCGCACACCGGGCATCAATCCATCCAACACGAAGTACCCTACCCCCGCAGAGATGGTGAAGCTCTCCTGGCTGAAGCCGCCGCCACCCGAGAAGCTGAAGCGTCCCGCCCGAATGGGGCTGTTCTCTTCCAGCCCCTGCGCCAAAGCCGGAGCTGTTGCGGCCAGCAGAATCAGGGCGGCCAGCAACCCCAGTGAAAACCTCATAGTCTCACTCCTTGCGTCGGGGCGGTTCCAGACCCTTGCCAAGCCGTAGCTCGGTGACCCGCCGCCACATCTCGCCATCCAGCGGGATGGTCGCCTTTTGCGCGTAGTCATAGCAAACCTGGACCGTGGTTGCCCGCGCCAGCAGGCGGCCGTCCCGGGCTGATTCTATCAAGTATTCGAAACGAAAGCTCTTGCTCCCCGCCTCATGGATGCCCACTCGGCAGACGGGCCGGTCCCCGAGGGCAATGGGCGAGAGAAAGTCGATCTCGACCCGGGCGATGATGAAGTTGAAATCCAGCGGTTCGCCATCGCCATAGATCTCACGAAAATAGGCAACTCGAGCAACCTCGAGGTAGGTCACAAAGACCGCATTGTTGACGTGACCCAACGCATCCATGTCACGCCAGCGCAATTGGATCTCCACTTCCACTTCGTAGCCTCTGTCCGTCATGCCACAGCCTCCTCCATCACGATGCTCACTCCTACCACACGATAGTCACTGATGGAAGCCAGGAAAACCGGTTGAAATGCCCTCGGGGCTGGAGTAAAGTGCGCCCGGTTTTTGTGGGTTTCTATTATGGGGATTGATAGCGTGGGATGGAGGTTGAGGATGAGAAAGTTGATTGGAGTTTTCGTCGCAGGGCTGTTCACCGTAGCGATGCTAGCGGCTGGCACAGCCAACGCCCAGGACAAGGACGCACCCAACATCAAGGTCAGATTCCTGCTGCAAAGTCAGGTACAGATGACCGAAAACGGCAATCCGGATGGCGACGGCCTGGGCACCGAGTTCTTCTTGCGCCGGGCGCGGATTATCCTCGCCGGTAACATTAATAAGCTCGTCCACTTCTTTGTGGAAACCGACAACCCCAACATGGGCAAGAACGGCGACTGGGGGAAGGCCTTCTTCATTCAGGATGCCTTTGTCGACTTTCAGTTCATGCCGGAGTTCAACGTCGCCGCAGGCATGATCTTGCTGCCCTTCACGCACCACAACCGGCAGTCGGCCACGTCGCTCAACAGCGTGGACTATCACAACCTCTTCTCCAGCCGCTTCATCAAAGACTTCGTCTGGCGTGATGCTGGTATCGAAGTGCGTGGCATTGTGGCCAACATGCTTGACTACCATCTGGGCATTTTCAATGGTCTGCGTGGTGCCAAGGTGGACGGGATGGAGACTCTCAATCCCAATGATCTGCCCCGCATTGCCGGCCGGTTGGCGCTTAATATCTTTGAGCCTGAGACCGGGTTCTTCTATGGCGGCACCTACCTCGGCAAAAAGAAAGTGCTCCAATTTGGCGCCGGCTTTGACATGCAGCCAGACTCCATTCTCTCCGAGTCCGGCACTACTTCCATGTATACCGCAGTCTCGGCTGATGCCTTCTGGAACATCCCCCTGGACGACAAGATGGAGCTCACCGGGCAGGTGGCATTCGTCTGGTACAATCGGGGCCACGAGCTGACCGCCGGAACCGTCGGCACTTTCACCCCCCACGCCGGCACCGGCATGGGTGTTTACGGCGATCTCGGGTTCCGCTATGACGTCTATCAGCCGACCCTGGGCGGCGAGTGGTTCAACTCCGACAAGGAAGGGGCCGACCTCGCCAATCTGCGGGCCGACTTCCTCTGGTGGTTCAACGGCCACAGCGCCAACCTGAAGCTCGAGTACGCCTACCTCATCGCCGGCGAAGGCATCGACTTCGGTGATGGTGCCAGCCAGGTAACCCTGCAAAGCCAGTTCCTGTTCTAGTTTTCTTGGCCTGCCAGGAACGCCACCACCGCCTGGGCCACACGATCTGCCAGTGGAGTCGCCCGATAGTAGATGACGCGAGGGTCCTTGTTGGTCTTCTGAAAGGTCTTTGAGGCTACTTTGGTGGAGAGACAGAGGAAGGCGTTGGGCGGTGCGTGGTTGGCGAATTGCTCGTAGTAGCGACTCCATTTGAGCTTCTTCCAGGGCCACATTACTTCCAGGAAGGCCCGCTTGCCGTAGCCACGAAATTCCAGGTCGGGAACATAGACATTGCGGCCCCCCAGCGAGACGACATGGGCAGCTTCCTTCACCTTCACCTCGGGCGGCAGCAACTCATCCAGGCGGCTGCGCAGCTGCAACAGCTCTCGGGGCACCCATCCCCCCTTGGGCGCATAGTGGGAGACCAGACCGTCGGCCGGGGTCACCACAAAGCTATAGCGGCGCCGCTTCCAACGCACGTCGGCAGCCAACTCAAAGTCGTCCAACAACAGCAACGCCGGCAGGAACGTGGCCAGTTTCACGCCATATCCCTTGGTCTGTTTGAGCACCGACATGGGGCCATCAATGTGGACCAGCAGAGCATCGCCATCGCTCTCGATGTCGAAGAGCAACTCGAAGAACTTGAGGTACCGAAAGAGTTGCCGCAAACGGGTGGCACTGGCGTTGCGCAGCACCACATCCACAGAGACCGCGTGCACCAGCAGTCCCTGGGCCAGGGCAAGGTTGTAGCGCTCCATGAAGGGTATCGGCTCCAGGGACGAGCTGCGCTCCAGCACCTGCGCCTCTTTCAGATCAGCGAACATCAAGCGCTCAACTTCAGCGGTGGAATGTCCAAACTGCCGCGCAACTTCGGCGACCATGGCGTGACGGTCCGGGCCATCCCCCAGCCCCAGGGGGAAATGAGCAGCCCCCCGGGCAAAGAGCGCCGCGCGCACCTCCCGAGCCAGTCCTGGAGTTGCCCCCTCAAACTGGGCCAGGTTGAGGGCCAGTTCCACAAAGCCGCGGTTGATTTTGAGGTCGCCACCGCCTTTCACAAAGCGCGCCAGTTCTTCATCCAGCTCACCGCGAGTGCTCCCAAGATAAGCCTGGAACGTATCCAACACCTGGCTGGCCCGCTGGCGCAGCCCGCAATTGCCCAGGCTGACATAGGCTGGCCGAATAGATTTGTCGGCGCCGATACGCAGTCGAAGTTGGTCCTGCTTGAGCATTACCCCCGCCTCCGGCCCTTGCCCTGATACGCTTCGTGGCGCGTCCGGCGCTGGCTCATGCCCTCTTCATGCGTATCCTGCGTCACTAATTCGTAGAGCACTGCTTGCTTGCCTTCCTGCCGGCGCAGAATCCGCCCCAGACGTTGCACGTGCTCTCGGATGCTGCCGCTCCCCGAGAGCACTATTGCCACGTTAGCCTCAGGAACATCGACGCCCTCATTGAGCACCTTTGAGGTAACCACCGCCGGGTACTCACCGGTGCCGAATTTCTGCAGGATCTCGGACCGCTCCCGGGGTGGCGTCTGGTGCGTAATCACCGGGAGCAGATACTCCCTGGAGATGCGGTAGGCCAACTCGTTGACGTGGGTGAAGATCAAGATGCGTGACTCCACATGCCGCCGTAGAATCTCGGCCAGCGCGGCGAACTTCCCCTCGCTCATGAGCGGAATACTGCGTTGAATGCGATAGGCCTCGAAGGCTCGCCTGCCCTCCTTTGAGCGTGCGGTTTCCTGCAAGAAACTCGACCACCCCCCGCCCGCACCCATCTTCAGCCCCCGCTTGCGGCAGAAAGAGAGATAGATGCCGCGCTCAGCCAGATATCGTTCCTCCTCTTCAGGAGTCAGGGCCACGGCAACACGCATGGTCTCGTAGGGGGCAAGAATATTGCCGGCCAGGCTCGATACCCTGGAAGAGAAGACGGTTTCGCCAATCAGCGTGGTCAGCAGAACCTCGCCCCCATCAGCGCGGTCCGGCGTAGCCGAGAGGCCCAAACGGAACGGGGCCAGGCTCATGCGCGCAGTCTCCGCATACATCTCGCCTGGCAAGTGGTGGCACTCGTCGTAAATGAGTAGTCCAAAGCGGTTCCCGAACCGGTCCATGTGCCGCACCGCAGAATCGTAGGTCGTAATGGTGATGGGCTCCACGGTGAATTCTCCCCCGCCCACCATGCCCACGGCACAACCGAAGGTCTGCTGCACCACTGAGACCCACTGGGCCAGCAGGTCCAGGGTCGGCACCACAACCAGTGTCGCGCGCCGGCATTCGTGCATTGCCAACATCGCCAGGTAGGTCTTCCCGCTACCCGTGGGCAACGCCACAACGCCGGCCATGCCCGCCGCCTTCCAAGCGGCCAGTGCCTGCAGTTGATGCTCATAGGGTGCGAACTTCTTCAGGGGGGTCAGGTCCGTCAAGCGAGGGTATTGCACCGCTTCGTCGACGAAGGGTATGTCATTGGCCACCAGCCATTCCACCAGGAATCGGTAGCGCCTGGCTTCGCCGCGCAAAGCCTTGATGCGCTGGTCATAGACAAGCTGCAGTTCTGCCAAGGCAACAAACCCCCGACCGTGGGGCTCAACCACAATAGTACCGAGGTCAAAGGTCAATCGCACCGGTTTGTCCAAGGGCTCTCGCATGGTCACGCATTGTAGGCTGAGGTGCACCGGGCTGTAAAGCAGGAGGTGGGCTGGACGTGTTGGGGTTGGGCTCGGTACTCTAGAGTCGCAGACCGTCCTCTCGCTGCTCCAGGGGAACGAAATCTGCCAGCAGCCTGGCCGGAACCTCGGGACGGCCGAGTTCGGAGCTGTAGTTCAGTTCACGCAGCAGAAAGGTCCCGGCTGCGGCACCACCACGGGACTCCACTCGGGCCATCTCACTCAGCTGTGCTTCTGGCTGGGCCCGCAGCGCGCTTTGCTCGCAAAGCAACACGCCCCCTACGGGAGCCAGTCGGGAAAGACGAAGTGCGAAATCCACTTCCGAGCCCTGGATCAGCCAGTCAAGCGGGCCCTCAACGTTCTGGTCGGTGTGCACCACGCCGTTGGCCACGCCCATCTTGACACCAATGGGGCGACCCTTGCGAATGGCTTCATATTCGGTTTGCAAACTAAGGGCACGGGCAGCTTCCAGGGCGTGCAGGACCTGCCCCGGGTCTTCTTCCAGATAGCCGAAGAGGACCTTCAGGTCAGCACCGCTGTCGTAGCAGACTAGCCCGCCCAGACGCAGAACATACTCGGACCAGGCCTCAAACTCCGCAACCAACTCCAGGCGCATCTCCCCGACTGCTGCGGCCTCTTCACTCTTGTCCTTCAGGTTGATGAAACGCACGTGCAAGAGAGTGTAGCGCTCAGCGCTTCGACGGACGACCTCATCGCCGGCGATCTTGCTCAAAGAGGGCATTCTCTGCGCCTGGGTCCCCTGCAGCGGGTCAGGGGGTTTCTCAATATCTTTGCCGTCAAACCTGATGCCCTTTGATTCCTGGAGCATGATGGCTGGACGGACCTTACTGTTGAGGACATCGCGCAGGGAGCCGGGGCTCCGGGGGACTATCCGGGATGCTCCTTCACACAGGGCGACGGCGGCAGCGGCCCCGAAAGAGAAGATTGAGTCAGCCTCTACGCCGCCCGGGGCCTCTTCTTCCAGAGGCTCGGGAACCGGCTGCAGTACTTGCGGAAGGGCGGTGCCGTTGATGTCCAGCGTGAGCAGCGCCTCGCGCACCTGGCCCGCGGTGCGGGGTCGGTCCGAGCGCTTCTTCTGCATCAGCCGGTAGACGAATCCCTCGAGATTGGCGTCGACATCCAGTTCGGGATAGGCTTCGGTAAGACGAGGGGGAGCCATCTTCAGCTGCCGCCTCACTACTTCCATGGGGGAGGGGCCGGTGAATGGTTGCTTTCCGGCCAACATCTCAAAGAGCAGGATACCAGCGGAGTAGAGGTCTGATGCCGGACTTGCCTTGGCCCCGCGTATCTGCTCGGGACTCATGTAGGCCGGTGTGCCGCAGATCTCCTTCGATCGGAATTGTGCGGTCCCGGCAAACTGGGCGATGCCAAAGTCGAGGAGCTTCACGCGCTCCCGGCCTTTGTGGGAGACGATGATTATGTTCTCTGGCTTGAGGTCACGATGGATAGTGCCTCGGGCGTGAGCCTCGGCCAGCGCATCAAGAATCTGCGAAAAGAAGTAGAGTGCCTTGGCCGGCGAGAGCCGTCCGGTACGCCGAATATATCGAGAGAGCGTCTCGCCATTGAGCAACTCCATGGCGATGTAAAGGTATCCGACTTGCGTCCGGCCATAGTCGAAGGTCCGCACGATGGCGGGGTGTTCCAGGGCACTGGCCACTCGCGCCTCAGTAAAGAACTGCCGAACCGCCCGCTCTTCAGCGCTGAACTTCGATTTCAGCACTTTGAGGGCGACTTGCCTGCGGTTAGGGACGTCCAGACCCCGATAGATGGTCGCCATACCACCTTTGCCAATGGTCTCGAGGATTACGTAACGACTATCGAAGATGTTGCCAGGGCGTGGTTGCTGCAGCGGCATCTCCAGAAGTCTGGCGCCATCGCTGGGGCAGACCGTTCGTTCCGCATCGTAAGGACGCCTGCACACTGGGCAGAAGAGCGGGTATTCGATTTTTGTTGCCATCAGGAAAAGCCCCCAAGGAACCTCTCTGGAGGCTACCGCCGACGGGCGATCGTAGCAAAAAAGTGAACTATTTGTCGGGTCAGACCAGGCGGAGATTGTGACGCAAGATCACGCTTCGATAATGGCTGCGGTCGGGCAGGTCTCTTCGCAAATGCCACAATCCGTGCAGAGGGCAGCATCGATGACGTAAATGGGGTCACCTTCAGCGATGGCTCCGTCGGGACATTCCGGTTCACAGGCTCCGCAAGCAATGCACTCGTCAGTAATGATTCTGGGCATGACACCCTCCCATTCCGTTTGAAATCAGTTCAAGATTGTCACCATGTCCCGGGCCACCGCCCGGAATCAGGGCCAGCTTACTCGGAGCATTGTCGAGGTCAACAAAAAAGTGTATATTGCAGCGGACTTGAACCGAGGGGTACTTGCATGAAAAGACCGCTGCTACTGACTCTGCTCTCCCTACTGCTGGTTGCCTCTGCGGGCTGCTCTGCGGACGCAGATCCAAAGCCTGCTGACGTGACCGTGGACGCGGCACCTGACTCCGTCGGTCAGGTCGACATTCAGGGTGAAGAACTTGAGATACCGCCGGAGGACGTCGTGGGGGACGTGGGCAGCGGCCCTTTTCCGCTCCCCGAGTTGACTGAACCCGTGCCCTTCCGTGCCGCCCTGGCGGCGTCCATAATGCCCGTCCCACTGGGCTCCCCTATTTGCGGTTTTGCCCCGGGCAGCAAGCCTCCCTCCCCCTACTCTGACCAGTTTCCAGGAACCAAGCACGTATACCAGTTCCCCACCATCCGCGTGGCAGTTCTTGAGGGCGGGTTGGAGCGGATGCTCTTTGTTCGCCTCGATCTCATCGGTGTCAACACCTACTTCGTCGAGCGAGTTGCCAGAGATCTCTCTGAGGTGACGGGTTACGATTGGTCTGGCAAAGTGATCGCGGGTGCGACCCACACCCACTCCAGCGCCGGCCGCATGGGCGACGGCGCCATCTGGGGCCTCATGGCAGACTCCTTCTTCCCGGCTCTGTTTGAGCGCATGGTCTCCCAGACGGTGGCCCTGGCCGTGGAAGCCCTCACCACCATGGGTCCCTCCCGATTCGGCTACGGGGCCATCGAAACCGACTTGCTGCACAATGATCGACGATGCGAGAACCCAGACTTGCGCGACGACCGCCTGCATCTGCTGCGATTCGACCACGAAGACGGTACCCCCATGGGCCTGATAATGGTGCACTCGGCCCACGGCACTATTCTTGATGCCGATGCCCGTACCATGAGTCGAGATGTGGTGGGCGGCCTCGAAGCAAAAGTTGCTGAGTCCTTCGATACGCCGGTGGAGATCATGTACTTCCAGGCCGGTGCCGGAGACATGAGCCCCGGGGACGCCGCTTACAATACCGAGGGTGACCTGCCCCAGATCGATCATGACTTCAATCGCATTGAAGGCCTGGGAACAGTGGCCGGAGAAATCGTGCAGAGCGCCTTCTGGGACATTGAGACAGCCAACGATGTGCCGGTGCGAGCACGCAGCTTCTACGTTCCGCTGGGCCGGGAAATCATTGGTTACGAAGAGGGCGTCTTTCCCTTTGATGGCGGCGGTGCCTATTGCGGTTCCGCCGTCGACTCACCCTGTTGGAGCGGCGAACCCACGCCCATCCCCGACCTGGACAAGAAATGCCTCGACATCAAGATGCTCGCCGGCGGCATGGGCATCGACGAAACGGCTCCAGATCGGACTCTGGTCAGCGCCGCGCTCATCGGTGATTTGCTCATTGTCACCTACCCCGGGGAACCGGTGACCCAATGCACCCTCGACGTGGAGGAGGGAGTGCGCACGCTCTTCCCCGAGCAAGAGAAGATTATCGTCGTTGGTTACAGCCAGGACTACGTGGGCTATAGCACGCCGGAGTGGGACTTCTACCAGGGCGGCTACGAGGCCTCCGGTGCGTTGTGGGGCCCGAAGCAGGGCGATCATATCACCGCCCACGCCATCGAAGTTGCCACCGCGCTCCTTGAGGAGAATGAGGACGTGGCTTACGAAGATCCCGGCCCTTACCCACTGGTGGAAACCGCGGCTGCGAAGTTTGCCGACACCTTCTGCGAAGTCGCCGGCACCGTCGTCACGCAACCGCCGGCAGCGGTTGCCACTGGAGAGACGGTGGTCTTCGAGTTTACCGGCGGTTCGCCGTGGCTCCTGCTCCCCAATGTGGTTCTGGAGAAGGAGTTGGACGGAGCCTTCCAGCCGGTCACCCGACCCAACGGCAGTCTCGTTGACAGTCTGGGCTATGAGTACTTCATCGAGGTTCTCCCGGTGCCTAGCTACGAAGACAATCTGACCACCAAAACCCGCACCTTCACCTGGCGGTTCCAACTCCCCACAGATCGGCGAGTTCCAGCTGCCATCTTCCCACTTTCCGGCACCTACCGTCTCCACGCCTCGGGGTCATATCTGCCTGAGGGCGCGGCGGTTGTGGAAGAATATGACATCGCTTCCGATCCTTTCGTTGTCGAGTAGCCTGCGACCTGAGTAGGGCGAGAGACAGCTGACCGGGCGCATCCCTGATCTGATACTTGAGTTCCGATCCCCACACT
>CALGBT010000188.1 GCA_937884235.1 uncultured Pseudomonadota bacterium | reverse complement strand
CGGCGGTGAATCCAGCCATGTCGGACCCACCAAAGGGAAGGATGACGGTGGTCATGGTGGCTGCATTGGTGAAGCCCTTGTACTCAAGCTGCTTGAGCATGCTCTCGTATTCTTTGACGTCGGCGATGCAAGCGGCACAGGTGGTGGTGGCGAAATAGAGCAGCGTCACCTTGCCGAGGTTATCGGAGAGGGTGATGTTCTGCTGGTAGCTGGGGGAGCCGGGGCAGTGGTCTTCTGCGGTGAAGTCCTGGGCCGGGTTGCCGGCCTCGCCTGGGACCGCACACTTCTTGTCGGTGCACCATTCGCCCCATTGGCAATGGGATGTCTTGGTGCACTGAGCCGATTCCTTCTTGGTTACGGGGGGAGGTCCGTTGGGCTGCTCGACTTCGCTGCTGTCACCACCGCCGCCGTCGCAACCGGCAACCAGAAGCATAAACGCACCAAGGAAAATCATGAGTTCTTTCATCTTTGCCTCCCTCGGGGAACAACGCCAGTCTACCGCAGTGCGTGGCGGCAGAGCAAGCACATGTCAATCAACCTCGCCGCACCGCAGCATATGCAATCCGTGCCGGGATTCCGCAGACAGCATAGAACGCCAGGCAGATCAGGAAGGCGAAGCCAACCAGTGCGGCAATGGCTCCTGCCCAGGCCAGCATGGTGGCCAGAAGTGAGAGGCTCAGTCCAGGCACGGTTTCGATCTGAAAGAAGAGGGTGAGAAGTTGTGATCCCAGGTAGATACAGCATCCCATCAGTGCGAAGACCACAGGGCCGAGGGTCCAGGCATCGACGCCGTACCGGGTTGCCCAATAGGTGGCAATGACCCCGATGGCCAGTTCAGTGGCCAGACCGAGGACAAGGAGGGTTGGCCAGAGCAGGGGGTGGTCGAAACGGGGAGCCGGTGCTGTCATCAGGCCTCCTTACTGGGCCTCGAAGAAACTATAGAAAGGTTACCACATTGCGACTCGACTGGTGAATCAAAATGTTGTGGTAAGAACGTGGCGGCGCGGGTAGAATGGCTCGGATGCTACGGAGGCACAGGATGCAGCGATTTAGTTGGCTCTTGATGGCACTGGTTGTTGGGGCGCTCGGCTGCAGTAGTAGCGCAGAGAAGTCGATAGTTTCTGGCGATGAGTGCGATGAGACTCTGTGGGGCGAGACCACTTGCGGGTTGGCCCCGATTGAGATTCCAGGTGGCCTGCCTGGTGGAGGTCTGACAGTGGGCACCGATGTTGGCCCGGCTGGAGACTTGCCGATGCAGGATGCGGTGTTGCAGTGTAAGAACTCCTTTGGAATCTTTGAGTGGGAGAAGGTGGAAGCTTGCTCCTACCAGTGCAAGGAAGGTCTTTGCGTCGGACCGGACCCGGTATCTGACGTCTTCATTCCCGGCGACCAGATTCCGATTCCCGCCGATTCGAGCCAACCTGGCGACAGCAATCCCGATGAGGACAAGAGCAGGGATCCCCTAGACATTGAGCCGGACAACGGGTTGCTTTGCGATCCGGGCCAGATTGCGTGTGAAGACGATGCCACCAAGAAGGTGTGCGACTGGTTTGGCACCGCCTGGGAATTCGTTCCCTGCGAGGAAGGCAAGGGCTGTGACCAGGGCTATTGCCTTGATGTGATCTGTAATCCTTGGGAATTGGGTGGTGAGTGCGTGGGCCCGGCGGCCTATTCCCGCTGCAACTCGTCGGGGGTGAAGTGGGAGGCCGGCTACTGCGAAGCTCCCAAGACCTGCTATATGGGGACCTGCGTCGAACTCATCTGTCCGCCCGGCGAGATCATCTGCAAGGGCATGACGGCGGTACAGGAGTGTCAGCAGAATCCTGAAACTGGAGATCACGAGTGGGTGGTTACCCAGATGTGTCAGGGAGGACTCTGCGACCAGGGCAAGTGCGTTTCGGCATGTGAAGTGAACCTGAAGGACAACAGTTATCTGGGTTGTGACTACTGGGCTATTGACCTGGACAATGTCGAGGGCGGCCAATACGAGCCTGTGGCCATTGTTGTCAGTGTTCCAACCAACGAGACCAAGAATGCTGAAATCACCTTTACCAACATGTCCTCCAACCCGCCCAAAGAGTTGACTGCGGCGGATCTCAAAGTGGCAGACATGGAAATTGAACCTGGCACCATTGAGAAATTCACCATGCCTTCGGGGCTCGATATTGACGGCAGTGTGCTCAACAACAAATCGCTGCGCATTGAGTCCTCGTCACCGGTGACGGTGCACCAGTTCAATCCTTTGAACGGCAACAACGTCTTCACCAACGATGCGTCCTTGCTGTTGCCCTCCAACGTGGGCGGCATGGAGTATCTGGTCATGAGTTGGCCGCAGCGAACCTCCGGTTATACGTTGCGAGGCAACTTGACCGTGGTTGCGACCCAGGAAGGTACCACCTTGCTGAAGGTCTGGCCCACTACCGCGGTGAAGGGTGGCACCAATGTGCAGAGCATGGCCCCCAATCCGCCTTCCCCCTACGAGTTCTACATGGAGCAGGGGGACGTACTGGGGCTGGAGACGGACGGCAACCAGGGCAGTGACCTCACCGGGACGCGCATCGTCACCGACAAGAAAGTCAACGTCTTTGGCGGCCATGAGTGCGCCAATATTCCCCTGGGCACCAATTACTGTGACCATGTCGAGCAGCAGCTTTTCCCGGTACAGGCGTGGGGGACCCACTACATCGCCGACGCGTTTACACCACGTAACGCCAATCAGAAGGATGTCTGGCGCATTGTGGCCGGGGCCGACAATGTGCAGATCTCTTTGAACCCGCAGGTCTCAGGTCCCTACGTCCTCAACAAGGGCCAGTGGGTGGAGTTTTACTCAGGGTCGAGCGTTGAGGTGAATGCCACCGGGCCGGTGCTGCTAGGACACTACCTCCAGGGCAGCAACTACTCTGGCTTCCAGACCTATCCGGGCTGTTCCGGCGGAACAGGCATTGGCGATCCGGCATTTACGCTTTCAGTTCCGGCGGAACAGTATCTGGCAGAGTACATCGTCTTGACTCCGGACGCGTATGTTCAGGACTATGTCAACATCATTGCCAAGAATGGTGTCGGCGGGCAGATTACGCTGGATGGTGCTCCCCTCAGCGTCGCCTTGACCCCAGTGGGAAGTTCCGGTTACGGGGTTGCCCAGATACCGGTGCCGGACGGCATCCATACCATCAAGTCCTCGGGTGAGCTTTTCGGCGTCACGGCCTACGGGTATGATTGCGACGTCAGCTATGCCTATCCTGGTGGTCTCTCACTCAAAGCCATTCAATAGCCCTATGGACCGACAAGACCTGCGCAAGTTGCTGGCCGCGGTAAAGGATGGCGAGCAGAGCCTCGACGATGCCCTGGAGACCCTTGCCACTTTGCCATTTCGCATGCTTCCTGATGCGACTCTAGATACCCACCGCAGTTTGCGCACGGGCTATCCCGAGGTGGTCTTCGGGCTGGGCAAAACTGCGGACCAGATTGCCCGGATTTCGGCTAGCCTGCATGAGGCCGGCAACAACGTGCTGATCACCAAACTGGATGAGGCAAGGGTCGGTACGCTGCTGACGCTGTTTCCCGAGGCGGTGGTGGACTGGTCCCCTGAGGCAGGTTGTGCGCTGGTGAAGCACCATCCGGTGGTAATGGTGGGACGAGGACCCATCGGTATCGTTGCTGCGGGAACTTCTGACCTGCCAGTGGCCAGGGAGGCGGTCTTTACTGCCCGGGCGCTAGGCAACGAAGTGCGAGAATTCTACGATGTCGGTGTTGCCGGAGTCCACCGTCTGTTGCATCACCACGTGGCACTTCGTGCCTGTGCGGTGCTGGTTGTGGTCGCGGGCATGGAAGGGGCGCTGCCCAGTGTGGTTGGAGGGCTGGTCCAGGCCCCGCTCATCGCAGTGCCGACATCGGTGGGCTACGGGGCTGCCTTCGGTGGCATTGCGGCGCTCCTGGGGATGCTCAACTCTTGCTCCCCCGGGGTCACCGTCGTCAACATCGACAACGGGTTTGGGGCTGCCTACGCTGCTGCATTAATCAACCGCGGGGAAGAATGAGGGTCCTGCGATTCGAACCATTCTCCGGCATTGCCGGCGACATGGCCCTGGGGGCCCTCCTTGACCTGGGGGCTGATTTCGAATTTGTCGTTGCGCAGGTGGCTGCGGTGGTGGCGGAGGAGGTGACCCTCACTGCCACCAAGGTGCTCTCTGGAGGCATCAGCGCAACTGACCTGTCAGTCACCTTGAATCCCGCTGCCACCCCACCTTTGCGCCACTGGAGCGATATTCGCCA
>CALGBT010000187.1 GCA_937884235.1 uncultured Pseudomonadota bacterium | reverse complement strand
TGTGCACGTGCCCCAAGCCGGCATCCCTGAGCGCGGTAATAAACGCTCGCTCCGCAGTCTTCTGGCCATTGGTAATCATACGTACGTGGATGCCTCTGCCGTTGGCATAGCGCACGACGTCAACGAGATTGGGATAGAGGGTCGGCTCGCCGCCGGTGAGAATGATACCGTCGTAGCCCCGCTTCACGAAGTCGTCGATCTGTGCCTGAGCCTGCTCCAAGGTCAACTCGTAGTCGGTCTCGGGGTTGGAGCAGAAGCGGCACTTTTGATTGCAAACACGTACCAGTTGGATGTAGCCGAGGTTGGCCATTGCAGCTCTCCGTTCAGGTGATGGTCGGGATGTTGCCGTCGCCCTTTGCCACCGGCCGCAACACTCCCAGGCCCCAATTGCGGGCCGTATTGATATGAATTCCGCGGCAGCTCTCGAAATGGACGCAACGGCCGCACCGCAGGCTCTTGACGAAGTAACGGTTGGCCACGAACCAATCGGTAAAGCGAACGTAGTCAATCCGCCCGTCCTGGTCCCGGACGGCTCCAGAATCATTGTCCCTGGCGTCGGCCGCCTCACCGCCCAGACAAACCGGCAAGCCCTCCAGCAATACCCCGTATTTCCTCAGGATCCGCCGCAGGTCCCCAACCGGCAAATCCAGTTCGGCTGCTTCAGAGAGGTACTCATGGCGCAGCATGAAGAGACGGACCTGCGCCAGCCTGGCCGGCTCAATATCGGCGAGCAACAATTCAACTCCGGGGCTCGCCGGGAGGTAGACGACTCCGGCCTCCAGAGCCGCCAGCAGGTCAACGGCAGAAACTGCCTCCACCGACTGGAACCGGGTCACTCCGGCGGCCACCGCGGGGTCCGCACCCGGTCGGCCAATCTCCTCCTCCAGAGCTCCGCAAAATCTCTCCATGGGACAATGGCCGCAACGCTCGGGGTCGAGGCAGATGGGGTCGACTCCGCGCACCTCCCAGTCCCGGAACATCTCGCTCCGGCCCCGCACCTCATCGTGTAACTTGTGAGGGTCCTGAATGAGGTCTTCGTTGCCCTCCAGGAACGGCGCCGGCAGACGGTTGGTCCAGATGATGACGTCCTGCTCCTTGCGCAGCGAGAAGGCGCGCCCGAAGTGAGGCATCATCGCCGCCGGGTCGTAAAAGAGAACCTCCCGATACTCGTTCCAGGCACGGCCAAACGGAATCATGTGAAGGAGGTCAAACTCATGGATGCCCAGGTCGATGTAAAACACCAGAATCTCTCGCAAGTGGGGGATATTCACGGCGGATAGCACAACGTCGACGTTGACGACACATCGCCCAAGGAGATTGCGCATGCCGGCCATGGCCTGCCCAAAGGCCCCCTTGACACCCACCAGGTAGTCGTGAAGCTCCGGGGTATGCCCGTGCATGGAAAAAGTCGCCTCATTGAGGCCGGCACCAAGAGCCCCATTGGCAAACTTGCGGTAGGCGAACATGCGACCGTTGGTCACCGTCTGCAGCCACGAGTATTCAAGCTTGCGGCCCAGCCGCAGGAAGTCCACGAACTGTGGATGAATGGTCGGTTCGCCACCGCTGAGAATCAATCGCTGGCCCCCCTGAGCGCGGCCTGCAGCAATCTGTTCCTGCACCGTCTCCGTCGAAATCGCCGTGCCATCGTGAGAATCTGAATCGAGGCAGAAGAGACAGCCGTTGTTGCAGCGTCGCGTGAGGCGCACCCAGATACGCTTCTCTTTGACCGCGCTCTCCTTGACCTCCAGGTTCTTGCGCTCCATCAACGAGGCTCCTGCTGGCAGGGGTCCGTACGGGGCACAAACTCATCCCAGCCGTAGTGCTCCGGATACTCCCGCCACGGTCCTTCACACAATTGGAACCAGGAGCATTCGATGCACTGAGGACCATGCGCCTTGCCCTCCGTAAGGCGGAATTCCGTGTAGTCCTCCACAACGAACTTGGCATCAAATATCTTCGTGCGCGGAATATAGCGCTCTGCCACGCACTGCTCGAAACCCTTCATAAAGCAGTAGGGAATGGCCTCAGTCACCGCCACAACGCGGCGCTTCAGACCAAGGTTCAGCCCACGCTTTACGTAAGGCTCAATAAGAGTCATGCGGGGAGTTTCCGAGTAGAAGTTGTCCGCCACCGTGCCCACTGGATGGACGAAGGCGAACTGATACTGGCGAACCCCGAGTCCGAGCAGAATCTTGGCGATTTCAGGCAGATGCCGGTAGTTTGACCTGGTCACCACAGTGTTGGTAATGACGGGCTGCCTCAACTCCCTCAAGTTCTTAATCGCCCGTACCGTCTGCTTGAAGGCTCCCTTGGCCTCCGTAAGATAATCGTGGAGATCCGCAGTATGCCCGTGGAGAGCCGGCGAGAACTCATTTGCCCCGGCCTCAACCGTCTGCCGGGCAAACTCCTTGTAGGCCAGCATGCGGCCGTTGGTCTGGATCTGAATGACTTTGAAATCAAGGGACTTGGCAAAGGCCACCAGCTCCAGGAAGTCGGGGCGAATAGTCACTTCCCCACCGGTGAAGACGATGGACTCGGCATCCTTGCGCGCACTACGCAGGGTCTCCTTCACTTCGTCCGTGCTCTTGTTTCCATGCACGTCCCGCTTGTTCCCCTGCACACAAAAGCGACAGCGGTTGTTGCACTTGAAGCCGGTCTTGACGTCCACACGCTCGACGAGCGGACGATTGAGGCCGGTAGGTTTGATATCACTCATAGTCTTCCCCGCTATCCGACCACCGGTCGGAATTCATTGAAACCGTGCGCCTCGGCGTAACGCCGCCAGACCCCATCGCATTGTGCGTCAAGAACGCAACGCACACAATCGGGACCTTTGACCCTCAGCACTTCGTCCAGGCCAGCCTTGGTCACCAGGACCAACGCCTCCCCTTCACCTCCCTCTCCCCGATTCTCACCGGTGGCCCCTGCCAGCACCTCTCCTGCTGGCTCAAAGTGCTCATGGGCCTCCACGAAGCCGACCAGCGATGGAGGGAGCCCATTGGTGACACAGCGGGGCAAATCCAGCAAGCGAAGATTGTCCGGTATGGAGGGCAGTGACCCTACTGCGTCCTGCACTCCCGCAACGACCTCCATGGCCCGGGGCACCAGCCGCGCAAAGTGACGCGCACCGCCACCCACCGGCTGCACAACGTTAAGTACCATCTCGTCGGGGTCAAACCCCTGCAGAAACCGCACATGCTCCGCCAGAACCGGGAGATTGCGCCGATTCAGCACCGTCGCGGTGACGAACCTGAGCCCCCCACCCCGGCCTCGCAACGCCTGCACGTTGGCCAATCCACTGCACGTCTGGACGAAGCTACCAGGAGTACGGGTCAGCCCATCGTGGGCGCGCGCCGTGGGAGCGTGTATCGAAATGACTACATAGTTAAGGCCGCTGCGGCAGAGACGGTCGAGGTAGGGAGCGTAGGACAATCGGCGGCCGTTGGAGATCAGCCCTACCTGCCTGTAGCCCACCTGACGGGCATACTCCAGCAGGTCAGGCAGATCCTCCCGGAGGGTCGGCTCCCCGGCCGTGAACATGACCTCGGCTCGGTCACTGGCCTCATCCAATATCCGCTTCGCCGCTGCAGTATCAATGTGCGAGAGGCGCTCTGCCCGCGCCCCGCGGTCGTCTTCCATGCAGAACAGGCAGTTATTGTTGCACTGTGTGCCAAGACATATGTGCAGCCGTCTCGCGGTGGACGTCATGCCCTTTCGTGCCCTCACTCCCTCTGCCCGTCCGGCCTGGCCAGGCATCGCCAAGGGTACCACCACCACCCGGCCTTGTGAAGCCGGAACCCCCAAATCCGCAACCCACGCTGTGATTTGCAGTTCTGATGCTGGCACTCCGGTTGCGAAGGCAAGATTGTTCGCTGCTTGCGCGCCCGCGCGCTACTCGCGCGTATTCGCCAAAAGATTCGCGCAGAGGTCGAAGTTTTGGGTTGATCTTGCGGGGATGTGCCTCTATACTCCCGTGCCGTTGGGTGTGTGGGTTGCGGGTGTTGGAGCGAGTTTTACGGAGGTGGGCATTGGCCCCCTTTTTTTTTAGTCTGCAAGGAAGGCATGTTGGACGAGCTATGCAAGGAGCTTATCAGAGAAGGCGACGAGCTCCTCGGGCCCAAGGGCTGCTACGTGGTGGACGTGGAGGTGGAAGCCTCCCGCACCGCACCGCTCTTTCGCTTCTTCGTCGACACGCTGGGTGGCGGCATCACG
>CALGBT010000186.1 GCA_937884235.1 uncultured Pseudomonadota bacterium | reverse complement strand
TCTCCTCGACTGGCTGCTTCTTCTCCTCGACTGGCTGCTTCTTCTCCTCGACTGGCTGCTTCTTCTCCTCGACTGGTTTCTTCTTCTCCTCGACTGGCTGCTTCTTCTCTTCAACTGGCTGCTTCTTCTCTTCAACTGGCTGCTTCTTCTCTTCGACTGGCTGCTGAGTGTCATCCACTGGCTGCCGTATCTCTTCCACTGGCTGCCGTATCTCTTCCACCGGTTGCCGTATCTCTTCCACCGGTTGCCGTATCTCTTCCACCGGTTGCTGAGTATCTTCCGAACGCCGCTGCGGTTTTTCCGCAACCACATCCTCCCCGCCAATGCCGGCCGGCCTTGCGGTGGCGACAGCGTCGGCTTGAGCGATCAAGGAGGGTGCGGCACTGCCCTTATCAGCCGGCCCCTTGTTCTTGACTCCCATGCCGACTGCCAGGCCGACCGCGATGGCAACAAGGACCACTGCGGCCACGGCGAGTCCAGTCAGGAGTCTGCGGTTGGCGGGCCGAGCGCGAGTGACGATTCCCGGCACCCGGGTTGCATCCTCGTCAGGGGTCGAAGACCCCGTCACCCCCACCGCGGCCGCCTGCGATGCCCGCTGGGTCATAGCTTTGGGAGCGGGAATACTGGACTCGGCGTCTCCACTGCCCGGTTTTGCTGCGGTGGGATGTTGGAAAGGAGCGTCGTAGCCCACGGTGCCTTCGATGCCTCGCGGTCCGGTTGCGCTTCCGGTGACGGGAACACTGAGTCCGCTCGGGAGCGCGGCACCTTCAAGTCGCAGGACGTCGAGAAACCGATTCTTCACCTCCGTTGCCGTTTGTGGACGGAGCGGTTCCTCAACTTCGAGCATGTTCATGACTAGGTCTTCCAGCTCCAGCGGGAGCACGAGGTCCGGCACCTTTCGGGAGAGTGGCTCTGGCCGTGTCAGGATCTTCTCCTGCAGGATGGCTGCGGTCTGCCGGGCGCTCACCGGAAGTAGCCCGGAGAGGATCTGATAGGCGATGACGCCTAGCGAATAGATGTCACTCAGCGCGCTCAGCTGGCTGCCTTTGACCTGTTCGGGGCTCATGTATGCCGGCGATCCCAGCAGCATCCCTGCAGCGGTGAGGTTCTGCATGTCCGTGCCTTCGATGACTTTGGCAATGCCGAAATCGAGGACCGTGACAAAATCCGATGCGCCCCCACGATTGGAAACCATGACGTTGTCTGGCTTCAAGTCACGGTGGATGACTCCGGCGGCATGGGCCTCCTCCAGCGCCTCACAGACTTGGACCAGGAGGGCAATAGCCCGTTGCCACGGCAGTCGACCGGGCGGGTCGCCCTCAATGCGGGCGAGTTGACGCAATGTCCGTCCTTCAACGAAATCCATGACCATGAAGAGGAAGCCTTCTTCTGCCTGGTCGAGGTCGAAGGTGTTGATGGTGTGGGGGTTTGTCAAGCGAGTGACGACCCGTGCCTCGTTGAAGAAGCGTGCCACCATGGTGGAGTCGCTGCGGAACTCGGCCCGCAGCACTTTCACCGCCACCTGTTTGCCGAGAACCAGGTGCGTGGCCTTGTAGACCGAACCGAAGCCTCCCTGCCCCAGGGTCTCGTCCAACCGATATTTCTGCCGCAGAACCTGACCCGAGAGGTCGTCGAGGACTGGCACTTCAATGAGAATGCTGCCGTCATTGGGACAGCTTTGATGACGTTCTCGATAGACCGCGTGACAATGGGGGCACATCTGCTCGGACATACTGAATCCCTCCAGTCGGTGGGCTAGAAGAGAGTCCTCTTGCGAGGTTTCTCTTCCCCAGGCCGGTCGCTCTGCTCTTCCTCTGCTGCCTCGTCCGCCGCAGGTGGTTCAGCCTCCTCGGCGGGGTGAGGCGGTTCGTCCTGGTGGACGGGGGCATCTTCAAACTCCTCAATCTCAACGCCTGCGGGGGCCTCCGGTGCCGTGTCCAGTTCGTGGTGTGGTTCTGGTGCCGCCGGACGGAAGAAACTCCGTTCAAACTTCCGGCTGTACTCTGACCAGTTGCCTGGAGCGACTTCGCCCAGCACTTTGGCAACCGCGTTGATCTGCGAGTCCAGGTAGTCGATGAGATGGAGGAGTTGGGCTTCAATGGTAACCGGGCGAACCGGCGCCCCTTTCTCGAAGTCGCCATGGTGACTGGCGATGAGGTGGCGCACTCGGTCGGCACGCTCCTGGGTCAGTTCGGGGACCTTTTTCACGGCTTCGTTAAGGATCTCCATGCCCAGGACCAGATGGCCAATGAGGCGCCCCCGCGTGGTGATATCGATGCCGTGCTGGTACTCATATTCCACGGTCTTGCCCATGTCATGCAGGAGCGTGCCGGTGAGGAGCACATCGAGGTCGAGGAGGCCGGGAAACTGTTTCTCGTAGTGGTCGGCCAGGAAGGAAGCGATGGTGATCATGGAGGTGGTGTGCTCCAGCAATCCGCGCAGATAGGCGTGGTGGATCCATTTGGCTGCGGGGACCTGGCAGAAGCATTGCATAAGCTCGCGGTCGTTGCGAAGGACCTGGACCAGGTTGGCCAGACCTGGATCGGTGATGCGGGCGAGCACCTTGTCCAATTGGTCTGTAAGGCTTGCCAGGGAGAAATTTGAGGTGGGGACCAGATGCTCGAAGAGATCGTCGCTCCAGGGCAGTGGGCGAATGGTGCGCACGGTGACCTGGTTCTTCTCGCGGTAGACCGAGATAACACCGTCCACCTCTACTGGCGTCATTTTCTCCAGTTGCTCGTAGACCAACTCAGCCTGGTCCCACAGTTTGCCTTCGTAGATGCCATTGCGGTCGGCCAGGGTCAGGGTCATGTAGCTTTTGCCTGACTTGGCGGTGGCCAGCACCATGTTCTGCAGCAGGAAGATACTCGCAACCGGTGCTCCGGCTGCCAGGTCAGCGATGCGGGTGGTTTCACTCATCGGTCAATCACTCCAATTCTCTGAGTCCCTCTACAGGGGACTTTGCCGCCGCGGTCCGAGCTGCCACCAGTACGGCCACGTAGATGGCTACCAGCGAAAGGCCGCTGGCTATCATGACATCTGTGGCTCGAAGGTGGACCGGTAGTTTAGACACGAAATAGACCTGGGGGTCAAGGGGAAAGCCGACAAAGAGGAGCAGGCCACAGATGACGAATGCCAGCAACAGTCCCAGTCCCGTGCCCAGCACTCCGACTCGCATGCCCTGGAGCAGGAAGATTCGCTGGATCTGCCGGCCCGAAGCCCCCATGGCTTTTAGAATTGCGATGTCTCCCTGCTTCTCGCGCACTATCATTATCTGGGAACTGACGATGTTGAAGGCGGCGACGACGATAATGATGAGGAAGAAGAGGGAGAGGACGATCCGCTGCCGCTTCATGGAGGTGAAAAGCGGTTTGTTCATCTCCTGCCAGGTGATAATGCGATAGTCGTCTCGATAGCCCAGGGCCATCTCCCCGGAGAGGTTGGAGAACTTCACCGAGCGTAACACCGATTCAGCATTGCGAAACCACTGCACCGGCCCGGTAGGAACCGGTAGTTCCACCGCGGCAGTGAACTTCTCCTCCAGGGCCGGGAACTGGTCCTGAATGTCGAGGAGGGTGAAGTCAGCCAGGTAGCGTCCCAGCTGAGTGCCCTGGGCCTCGCTAGCGAAGAGGTCGTCGACTCGAACCTCGACCCAACGGGCGGTATCGCCTTGATGGAAGAATCGTTGGGCGGCCCCAAAATCGATGATCGCCAGCTTGCTGTCATATTCGTAGAAGCCCAGAGAGAGGAGCCCCACCACTGTGAAACTGTCAGCGATGGTGCGCTCGGAGCGGCGTGAGTGACCCATTCCAGGCACCGCATAGAGAGGTGACACGAGGCGGACTTCGTCGCCAACCTCGGCCTCAATGCGCGCCGCAAGTTCACCGCCCAGGAGGACACCGGGATGGGTGGTGTGGACTACTTCATGGGGGCTCACCGTCCGGGCTCCCAGGGTCGTGGTCTCGTCGGGAGTCTGGAGCAAGATAGGTTCTGCGCGCAGATTGGCGACGCAGATAACCGCGGGGGCGGCGGAAGATGCCGGGGACGGAGATTGGCAGAGCAGCAGGCGCGGCTCGGGCGCGGCATCAATAATCGCGGTGACGTTACCAGTGGCCTGCTTGATGGCGAAGGGTTCCATCTCGAGGAGCAATGTGCCAACTTCGTCGGGAAGATCGATGAACGAGGTGACGGAACCGGGGGCGAGGGTGAAGTCAAAGTCGCTGAGCAGACCTTGGAAGGTGACCGAGAGGGGACTGTCGGCCGCCGCCAGAATGCGCACCCGGGCGAAGGTCTCCTCCTCGGCGATGTTCTGCTCGACCAGCAGCGGACCGGTGCGAGGTACAACCAGGACATAGGAGCTTCCGCCCGGCAGTTCCGGTACGACCAGGCGGTCATCGACCAACTCGAAGGAAGGCTCCACGTGCAAGCCTGCAAGGTCGCCTTCCACCAGGAAGGGGGCGATGGTATCGGCGATGGCCGGTTGGTCGCTCTCGACTCCCTTGACGATGCACCCGCCGCGACGTCCCTTACGGCTCGCCATCATTTCGTCGTAAGTGGCGGCAGCGACGGAGGTGAGATGCTCGGCATCCTGCAGGGATGTGCGTACATGGCGCCAATCGGGTAGATCTCCGCCCTTGCCGATAACCACCAGATGGGGATAGACACCCAGGATCTTCTCGCGGAAAACCTCCTCGAACCCCGAAGTGACAGAGAAGATGACAATCAGTGAAGCAACTCCCACGGCCAATCCCCACATGGAAACGCTGGAGACAAGTGCCACATATGAGCGCTTGTGCCCGCCGAGGAGTCGGCGGGCCACAAACCACTCGAGCTTTGCGGAACCTCTGGCCTTGGGGGACATCGGTGCAGGATCCTCCATCTAGCGCAACCAGCCGTCCTCGGCCAGTGCCAGAGCAAGTTCTTCGGTATCAGCAAGCTGCCGAATGCCATCGATGCGCCAGGTGCCGAGGCCGTAGACGGGTTTACCAAGCTTGAGGCCAAAGGCAATTTCGGACAGCGTACCAGCCCCACCGGCGATGGCCACCAGGAATCTGGCCGTGTGCGCGATAATGGCGTTACGGGCGTGCCCCATGTTAGTGGCAATCGCCAAGGTGACGTCCTGGTTAGCTGCGGTCGGGTCTGGTCCTGGCAGAATCCCGATGACCTGCCCGCCCGCCCTGGCGGCCCCCCGGGAGGCTGCTGCCATGACTCCCCCCAGTCCCCCGCAAACGATGCCGTAGCCATTGCGGGCGAGGAGTGCACCACAGTTCTCAGCAAGTTCGAGGATATGGGGTTCGGCGGAGCCGGCGCCGATGATTCCGGCAAGTGCAATGGCTCCCCCGCATTCTTCCCGGTGCATAGCTGCCCCCTCGTTGTAGATAAGCCGGAAGCCCACTCTACATCCAGGTAGCCTAATGCGTCAACGTGACGTTTTTTGTCAGTTGTAGGTGACGTGAATTGCCACTATGCCAGGCTGTAGCGCCGCTCCCCGAACCAGCGGGGCGACGTAACCGAGCGAGATGACAGGGAATGCATGGATATTTGCAAAGCTGGCACCATTCCTGCAGAATCACCTCTCCAGACGAAGTTGCTCGGAGAATCCGGGCGTTTATTGAAACTCATTAGGAGGATGTCATGCTGAAGCGTACCGCAAAAGGTTTTACCCTCATCGAACTCATGATTGTTGTTGCCATTCTGGCGATCCTTTCCGTTGTCGCCGTTCCGGCATTCATTAAGTACATGCGGAAGGCCAAGACCTCGGAAGCCATCGACATGCTTGACAAGATCTACAAGGGCGGCGCCGACTATTACAGCACCCCGCGCGTTTCGGAGAATTTGGGTTCCAAGCTCGACTGCCAGTTCCCGTCCACCCAGGGGATCACCCCGGTCGAGGGTAACTGCTGCGAGTCCGGCGGCATCGACTCAAACAATGACGACCGCTGCGACGCTAACCCCGAAGTCTGGTCGGAGGCCACCTGGTCGGCACTGAAGTTCCAGATTACTGAAGAGCATTACTTCGTCTACAGCTTCTACAACAATGACGAGACTGAGTCTGCTGCTCAGTTCACGGCCAACGCTCACGCTGACCTGGACTGCGACGGTACCTTCTCGACCTTCCAGCGTTACGGCAAGGGTGACCCCTCCGCAACCAACGGTGAATGTTCCATCGTGAGTGCCGCGGCATTGTTCTCACAGAACGAAACCGAATAAGGTGAGCTCTGGGGGGCAACCCCCGCTGAGTCTCTCTTTGGAGGGGCGGCCGAGTATCGGGGCACTCGGCCGCCCCTTCTCGCGTTAAAGAGCCGACAACGTCTGCCCCATTCGTCGTGAAACCCTGCTTGAGCCACCTCGTATGTCCATCAGGCCGTCCCCGGGAGGGGTCGTGTTTTTTGCATAGTCGTCGAGCCATCACTATATTGATCTATGCAGGTTGCCTTTGGTTTACAGAAGGAGTGAGCAATGTTCTCTACCATGCCCCGCAAGATAAGTGTTCTGGTTGGCGTGGTTCTTGTCGGGCTTATTGCGCAACCTGGGTCGGCCCTGGGTCAAGAAACCGCGGGCTTTCCGCGGACGGCGGATTTCTGGCCCAAGCGACTTAACCCGGATACGACACCATTGCTCCACGTCCAGTTGGCGGCTGCCGAGAGGCAGCCTGTGGCTCGACTGGAGTGTGGTGCTAACGTCTACGAGTTGGGCCCGGCTACGTGGAGCCATAATCTGGGTTTTGTGCACGCCTTTGACGTCGAGTTTGCAGCCCCGCGCATGCGCGCCAACTGTGTGGTGCGCGTTACTGGGCGCAGGGGGCAGGAATATGTGGCTCACCGGCCGTTAGCCTTGCGCACCAAGGTGGCAATGTTGCGCGTTCGGTCCGTGAAGCCTGACGTGGCAGTGGTGGGAGAGGAAGGACCGGTGGAGGTGGTTGGGGCCGGTTTCGGGGACATTGTCAATGTGGTGTGGGTTGCCACCGACCGTGATGAATCGTACTCTCGCAGTGTGCGTGCTGCTGATGCGGCCGGGGTCAGTGAAGCGGTAGTGCCTTTCTCCCCGGGGAAGTCTGCTGCCGGGGCCGGGGAGTATCTTGTTGTCGTGGAGAATGACGACCATGCCGCCGCCATCTACCCGGACCATTTTGTGGTGGAGGATGTCGCCGATCCCGAGATAGTTCGCTCCAATATTGAAGAGTTGGGAGGGCAGACCTGGGTTTCCATCGAAGGGTTTGGCCTGGGGAGCCTGGAGGATGTGCGCCTCGAGCTTGCTACTGGAGAGTCGGCTCTCCTCTTTGAGCATGTTGAGGGGATGGCCTTGGAGACCGTTCGAGTCCAACTTCCGGCCCCGGCTGGAACGTACCTCGCAGAAGCGCCGGAGCTAATCTTCAAAGAACGGCAACTCATTGTCCGGATGGCGGAGAGCAGCCGTCTTAGCCAATCTACTGGGGAGTTACCTCCCTCCCGTGATTGAGAATTCCTGAGTGATGTGCTAGAACATGCTCCGTTCATAGTTTGGGGGTAGCTGTGGCGACGTCACGTTCACAGGTGGTTATTGTCGGGGCTGGCGCTGCGGGCCTGCTGGCTGCGCTCCGTCTGCGCGAGGCAGGTCTCGATTGCGTCCTCCTTGAGGCGCGTCGGCGGGGGCAGTGGGGCAGTCGGTATAGCCTCGAGTTGGACTCCGGTTCGGTCCTGAACGGCGTGCTGCCAGCCCCCAACCCGGAGGCTCTCTTGCATGAGGGCCGATTTGGTGCGGACCTTTGCTCCCCTGGCCGCACCCATCGGCAGAACGTCACGCCCCTCCCGGTTTTCGCGGTACGGCTCTGGAAGTATCAGCGCCAGTTGCTAGAACTGGTTGAGCGAGTTGGAGTAGAGGTTCACTTCGGCTGTGAGGTGACGAATCTCGGAGTTGATGACCGCGGCCACACGGTGCTCTCTGTCTTGCAGGCTGGCGTGGAGGTCCGGATGGTCGCCGATCTGGCGGTTCTGGCCAGTGGCAACAATCATCGGTTCGACCGAGAGTTGTACGCCCACTTCCATCTGCGCCGCAAGATTCTTGACCGGGAGTATCTGGCTGCTCAGCATGATCTGTGGGAAATTGATCCGGCTTCTGTAGCCGGCAATTCGCCCTCCCCCCCGGGTGTCGTGAACTACGTGATCGGCAACGAGGGGCCAATTTCGACCCTGGGTTTCTGGGTCTCTCCGGACCAGCGCATGGCGGGATTGCTGGCGGGGTCATTGCCGGTGGATGGTTGGCGCCCGCCTGCGGAGTTGCTTAAGGAGGCACGGTGCGGAGCGGTGCGGTTTACCCGGCGACTTGCTGGTGCCTCGGGTCATATCCCGGTGCGGCGCCCGATTGAGTCTCTGGTGGCACCAGGGGTGGCGCTGCTGGGCAACAGCGGATGCCAGGTATATCCCATGACGGGTTGCGGGATGGGTCTTATCGGGAATGCTGCATTGCTTCTGGCCGAAGCCTCCCGGGAGTACTGCCGCGAGGGCCGTAGGCTCGAACATTTGTGGAATTACAACCATCGGTACCAGTCGGATTTCGGGGCGCGGCAGGCGGCTTCGCAGGTGTTTTTGGAAGCCATACGATGCTCGCCGTGGGGTTCTGGACTTGTCAGCCGTCTTTTCGAACTGGGCCTGAGTCGCCCCGAAGACTACTTGCGCAGTCTTGACCTGGGTCCGGTGGCGCCAGCGCCGTTGGAGATGATGAAGCGGTTGCCCGGAGCATTGTTGCTTGAGCGGGACAAGGGGCGTTATCTGTTTGCTGCCATGGGACGTGCCGCGGCGCTTTCTCAGGCCTACCGCCATTTCTATCCGAGACGGCCCGATGGAATGAAGGTGCGTAGCTTCTTTGCGCGCACTGCCTCGATGGGCGGTTGAAACCCTGATATTTGGAGGGGGCTGAAGCAGTGATAGTCCTGAAAACCAAAGCCGAAATTGAGAAGATGCGCGCGGCGGGGAAGGTCGTTGGCCAGACCCTTGCTATGCTGCGCAAGATGGTGGTCCCCGGGGTCAAGACCAGTGCCCTCAATGAGGCCGCCGAGCGATTTATCCGCAAGCAAGGTGCGGCCCCCACCTTCAAGGGCTACCACGGTTTTCCTGCCGGTCTTTGCATCTCCATTAACGAGCAGGTGGTGCACGGCTTTCCTTCGGCCCGACGGTTGCAGGAGGGGGATATCATCAGTATCGATTGCGGTGCCACCCTCAATGGATATATTGGCGACTCAGCGATAACTGTCTGCGTAGGTCAGTGTGCCCCGGAGGTCATGGCATTGGTGGAGACCACTGAGAAGGCACTCTACGCGGCCATTGCTGCGGCGAAGCCCGGGGGTCGGTTGGGTGACATCTCCTATGCTGTAGAAGAAGTTGCTCTGGCCTCCAGGTATGGGATTGTGCGGGAGTACTGTGGACATGGGGTGGGGCGAGATTTGCACGAAGGCCCCCAGGTCCCGAACTTTGGCACGCCTGGAACCGGGCCACAGATCCGCTCGGGCTGGACCATCGCCATCGAGCCGATGTTGAACCTGGGAGGGGATGCGGTATCGGTGCTGGGCGATGGCTGGACCGTGGTCACGCAGGATGGCAGCCCCTCAGCTCACTTCGAACACTCCATTGCCGTGACTGAAGCTGGTGCCGATATTCTGACGCTACCGTAGCGTCATGATTCGGGATTGTAGAGCAGCAGTGTGCATTCACCCTTCTGAGGAATCTCAGCGATTCCCGTCAGTACGTCACCAACGGTGCCTCGCACCAGCTGTTCGTGTGCTTTGGTCAACTCCCGGCTAACTACAACCTGGGTTTCGGGAGCTCTCCCCATGACATCCTCAAGGAAGCCCTGCAGGCGGCGCATGGGTAGGTAGACGACGGCAGTGCGCTGCGGCTCCAAGGCCTGTGCCATGAAGCGCTGTAACTTGGCCCCCTTTTTGGCGGGGAACCCGAGGAAGAGAAAGCGATCAGTGGGGAGTCCGGAGGCACAGAGCGCGGCAATCGCCGCGCATGGACCGGGAATAGGGATGACCTCAATGCCCTCTTCTGCACAGCGGCTGACGACGCGATAGCCGGGGTCGGAAATGGTCGGCGTTCCGGCATCGCTGACCAGGGCGACGTCGTTTCCCTGCTCCAGGAGAGCGACAATTTGGCCCACTCTGCGACTCTCATTGTGATCATGATAGGAGACCAGGCGGGGACGCGGGATCTCCAGGAGAGCCAACAATCTACCGGTTGTGCGGGTATCTTCGCAGGCGATGGTGTGGACGGAGCGCAGTGTCTCCAGGGCTCGCAGCGTAATGTCACCAAGGTTGCCGATAGGAGTGGCCACACAGAAGAGGCGGCCGGGTGCGTCCAAATGCATTACGGAAGTTCCAGAGAAAGGAACTTGCGGAGCTCAGAGAACTCTTCGGAAACTGCGAAGAGAACCATTTCCTTGGCCTTTTCCCTCGGCGGCAGTTTGGAGAAGGCGATGGACTCCTGCTTGAGTGCTTCGGCGGCAACGGCAAGGTCCAGGCAGGCGAGGAGGCCGGCGTGGTTGGCAGTCAGCTCCACGCCCGTCAACCACTTGTTGATGCCGGGGCTCTTCTGCCGGCGGTAGAACTCGTCAATGGCGGTCGTCAAAGTGGTTCCAAGCTG
>CALGBT010000185.1 GCA_937884235.1 uncultured Pseudomonadota bacterium | reverse complement strand
GACGGCTGCGGCGCGTCCTGTGGCGAATGCGAAGAGGGATTGGCTTGCGAAGCCGGTATGTGCTCCTGCGTCCCCTCCTGTGACGGCAAGAACTGCGGGGCCGACGGCTGCGGTGGCGTCTGCGGCGAATGCCAACCCGGCTGGTACTGCAAATACGGAACCTGCTCAGAGGGCGAATGTCTCCCCTCCTGCGCCGGTGTCGAGTGCGGCAACGACGGCTGCGGAGGCGTTTGCGGCACCTGCGGAGAGGGCTTTGAATGTACGCCCAACGGACAATGCCAGGAAATCGTCGATTGCGAGCCAAAGGTCGCATTGGTCTGCTCTGACGAACAACTCTACTGGGCCGATTCCTGCGGCATCCTCGGTGAGAAGGTACAGGATTGCAAGTACGGATGCGGCGAAGGAGAATGCGCACCGGAACCGGAAGTCGACATCGACATTCCCACCAATGGCGATACCATCGATGAGCCCGACAGCAGCTCCGCAGCCAGTGGCGACGTCGTGACCTTTGGTACCGGTGCCAAGTCGGGTGGCTGCGGTACCGGGAACGGTAACCCGGCGTCTGCCATGGTACTCCTGGCCATCTTCTTCCTGGCCTTGCTGCGCCGCCGCAAGACGGCCCGATGAGCACCAGACTGCCGGTCCTGCTCTTTGCTTTTGCCCAGCTGGCCCTCCCTCTTTCTGGCTGTGGCAGCGGTACACCCGGAGCTCCGGACCTCGGGGCTGACCTTGCCGGGGATTCAACCCACGTCATTGCCGACAGCACAGGTGAGACCGGCCTTGCCGAAATCGTAACCAAAGATCTTGGGGCCCCGCCAGACGTCGCGCTTGATCTTCTTCAAGGACCCGATGATTTCACCGCCGATATCGCCGACCTTCCAGACTCGCTGACGGGTGACCTGGCCGATTCCACCTCATTTCCAGACGGCGATGAGGGTCTTGACGCACCGTCGGATTCGACCCTAGACCCCGACGAGTTCGAAGCGGACGTCGCACCCCCACCACCGCCCCTTTTCGACCACGAAATGATTCAGGACCATGCTACCGCCGCCTGTCACTTCTCTGACCACCACACCACTTTGAAGGACGGCGTCCTGGTAGATGTCTGGCATGTCACATACTACTCCTGGCAAGTGGTCGATGGCCTCCTGGAGCCCATTGTCATTCAGGGATATGCGGCCCGGCCGACGGTGGGGGACAAACCACTGCCCGGGATTGTCAAAGCCCATGGGCTCGGCGGCTTCGCGGAGGAGTCCCACGCCACCGGCACCGCGGCACTGCTGGGGATGTTCGTCCTGGCGTACACCGGCCCCGGTGGCGGCACCGAGCCGGCCAACACGTCAGAAGGTCTGCCGGCTTCCCATGACAACGGCTACCGGATGTTCGACGTGCTCACCGACCTCCGCGGCACCTGGTTCTGGGGTCATGCCATGGCTGCCATGCGCGGCCTCACCTGCCTTGCCAACCACCCCGAGGTCGACGCAAGCCGCCTCGGCGTTACCGGTTTTTCCGCCGGCGGCGTCATCAGCAATCTGGTCAGCGGCGTCGATCCGCGCGTCAAGGCCGGAGTCCCCTTGAGCGGAGTCCTTGCCTGGGACGTTGCCGCCCAGTCCCCCGACGCCTGGCAACATGATCTGCTTACCGAGGCCGGCCTGGACATCGAGAGTCCTGAATGGTTGAAGTTGATGGAACTGGTTGACCCCACGGCAATCTACAGCGACAATTCTGCTCCCACCATGATCGCCAATGGCAGCAGCGATGAGTTCTTCCCGCTAACCGCTCACATGGCCACCTACGGCGCCATCTCGACGCCCCGGCGCACGTCCCTCGCAGGCAACTTTGACCACGGCTGCTTTCTGCTCACGGGAGGGGAATCACCAGAGACCATCAAAGCCCGGGCCGAGCTCCGGGCAAATGGGGCCCAACTGCTCTGGTTCCACCACCACTTCGGCACCGATGAGCGTTTCTCTTACGTGCCGCAAACCCCGACCTTCACCGCAACGCCCCTCGGCCTGGCCACCGCCGTGGCCGCCACCGTCGATGGCGGCGGCTCCCACCTCGAAGTCGAAGAGGTAAAAGTCTGGTGGAGCAACGACGATGCCTTCCTTTTTGGCTCCGTGACGCTGCCGCCGCAGGGAGGGGGAATCTACGGTGAATTGGCCCTTTTCCCGACCCAGGCCAACACCGTTCTCTATGTGGATGTGCAATACAAAACCAAAGAGTGGCTGGCACCGCTCCGCTTCTCACTGTCATCGGAACCGCAGATGCCTGCGGGCTTCGTGCCCCACATCCGCGACGTCAATTCATGCTTGTAGGGCTCCACGGGTCCAATGCCCACAAGTGCGTACTGCTGAAGCTCTCAACCAACGACAGCACGCTGGCCAGCAACTCGGCACTCGCCGCCACCGAGCCCCCCATGAAGGTCCGGGAAAGCTGTTGGGCTAATGTCAGTTGCGGGTAATAGACCAATTCGACCCGGGGGTCGCTTCCCAGCTTCGCCTGGATGCGGAGCGCGTCCAGCGCCTCCAGGGAGCCGCCAGCGTGGTCGCCCAGCTTGCGCTCGATGGCATCGGCACCGGTCCAGACGCGCCCCTGGGCCACTTCCTCCACTTTCTCCGTGGTGAGACCGCGCCCCTGGCAAACGCGCTGCACGAAGAGGTCGTACACCTCTCGCAAGCGCAGCGTGAGCGCCTCCAGTTCCTCTTCACTCAGGGCCCGGTCGAGATCCATCAAGCCAGAGTGCTCGCCCCTCTCAAACGTCGTTCGCCCAATGCCCAGCTTGTCCAGCAAGCCGCTGGCCACAACCTTCCCGAACCAGATACCAATGGAGCCCGTAACCGAGCCCGTGGAGAGGTAGATGTCCGGGGCCGCCACGGCCAGGTAGTAGCCGCCAGACGCAGCGACATTGCCAATGGAAACGACCATAGGGTGCTGCGAAGCCAGCTTCTTCAGCGCCGCATGCATTCGCTCAGACGCAAGGGCCGAACCACCAGGACTGTCAATGCGAACCAGCACACCATCGATACGAGGATCTGCGCCGATTGCCTTCACTGCCGCAATCATGGCATCGCTGCCCACAAAACTGCCAAATAGCGGCAATGCGAAGCCGCGGCCTTCGACGATACTTCCCTGGATAACCAGGACGGCGATCTTCGAGGCCGCACCCCAGGTTGTCTCTCGCACTTTGCGCAAAGGATAGGTCGCACTCAACCGCACATCGCCATAGCCCAGGTCGTTGAGCAGTCCCTTGATGTCAGTGCGTGCGGCCACTTTCCCCACCAAACCCGCGGACAACGCCTGCTGTGCCGTGTAGGGCGCTCCATCGATCCACCCACGCACTTGCGCGGCTTCAATCCCGCGGGCCGCGGCGATGCCGTCCACCAGCTGGGCGTAAAAGCTGTCAAGCATGTGGCGGTGCGCCTCTTGATAGGCCGGTGACGGCTCGGACCGCTCAAACTTCTCGGGGAAGCTCTTGTAAGCTCCAACACTGGCAAACTGCGCCTTGATACCGATCTGAGCGAGGAGGTCCACGTAGAAGTTCAGCCGCGAGTGAATGCCGGTGAGGAAAAGTGACCCCGCAGGATTGATCAAGATATGGTCGGCGTGTGCAGCCAGATAGTAAGCTTGATTGGAACTTCCCAGCAAATACGCTACAACCTTCTTGCCGTGGCCCCTCAACTCGCGCAAAGAAGCCGCCAACTCTTGTGCCTGAGCCCAGCCGGTAGCCATGGGCCGAAGGGTCAGAAAGACCCCAGTAACGGCCGGGTCTTCCCCCAACTTCCGCAACCGCAGGCGAAAGTCCAGGAGCGTCTCCGGCCCCGGACCAAAGAGACTGGCCGCGCGCGTCTCAGCAAAGGCCACGGGAACATCCAACACTACGAAGTTGTTTCCCGGAACCAGCCTCGAGGGTTCGGAAACGGCGGTGAGACGAACTGCACCAAAGTAGTCGTTACCCCCGTCAAGCCACCCATAGCCTCCGGCCAAATCCGCGTATGCCGTGGAGAGGGTGAGAGTCGCCGCAGCGCCGAATTCGGAGCCGCTGTCGGTGTGTCGGTAGCGCCCCTTGACAGCCAGTTCCAACCCCGGCCAGAGCACGCCCGACAGTCCCGCCTGTGGCTCGAGCCGCTGCGCTTCCCGGTCGCTATCGAAGGAGAAGTCCAGGCGCAACCGGTCAGTCCCGGGACGAAGCGACAACCCCGCCCCCAGGCGAACCAGGGAAGCCCCCGCACCATAGCGTGAGTCATCCAGCGACTCCTCTGACATGTTGGAGGCACTCAACCCTACAGAGAGCCAGCGGGAAGGCAGAAACAGCAAACCCGCCGAAATGGGGTCCCGGCCACCCCCAAGGTCGTCAGCGTATGTGTGGTGCCAGGAGAAGCCAGCCTTGAACGCAGGCCCCAGATTGAGACCAACATCGAGGTTGACCCGAGGCATCGACTGATCGCCCAGCAATGAAACACGAGTAACCCCAAAGGCCAGCGTCAGGGGCCCCCCCAACGGTGTGCCGAAACTCCCGCCCTGGGCAATGGAAGCCCAATAGAGACCCAACTGAGGCCCCTCAACGAGGGCCACTGAGGCGGGATTCGCCATGCCACCTAGCAGGGGATAAGGGGCGGCCAGACTACCCAGCCAGGGGCCAGCACGCCACGGCTCGTAAGAAGCGTTGGAGACCTCTTCGGCACTGCCCACGGTGCCCAGGAACAGGACCACAAATGCTGCCACCACTGATGCCCATGGGCGCAACCTACGCATGGCTCCTACCTCACTTAGCGGGCTGGAGATTCCCCAACCGGTTGAGCGTCTCCATGATCACCTCATCACTGCGCCTGAGATGACCGTCCATTGCCTCCCGCGCCCCCACCTCGTCACCCGCAGCGACTTCCGCAACGACCCGGGCCAAAGATTCGATGTAGTCCGCAGGATAAACCCAGAGCAGGGGCCACTGGAAAGCAATCTCTGCGAAGAGCTGGGCCATGGTATTGAAGATCCAGCGGTAGGCCAGCGACCCGCTGGCCCGCACCATGGTCATGGCGATCTCCAGATCAGTAATGATGAGCAACTCCGGTTGGCCCTCATTGGACCGCTGGCGAACCATCAAGTCCTCAAGCGCAGCGCGGTCTTCCAGACTGCCGTGACGCGCCGTCAAAGCGCACACCTCGCCCAACAAAACTCTTCGCAGCGCCAACATGTCAGAGATGGCTTGCAACCGTCCGACATCGTCCTTCGAGTGACGCAGATAGTGGGGCAGCAAGTTGATCTCGCCGTCCGTTTCATAGTCCATCACCCGCTGGCCATCACCTTGTCGAGCGGAAACCACCCGCAGTGTCTGCAGATTCCTCAGCGCCTCTCGCAGCGTATGGCGATTGGTAGCGAAAGACGCTGCCAGATCACGTTCCGGCGGCAACTTCTCCCCCGGGAGATAGTGGCCACCAAAGATCTGCTCCAGGAGGCTGTCGACGATTTCGTCTGACTTGTTGCGGCGGCCAGTTGTGGTGAACTCTGACATCAGCGACCCATCAGGTCCCATTCCAACATGGTTGTGAGGAAATCTTTGGAATAGTCGACCACCACGTCGCTGGGGACACCATCATCCCCCAAGACCAACTTCACGTCGGGCACGTGGAAAGCAACAAAGTCGGGAACGCCGGCAGCAGCAGCCCGCTTCACCACTTCGTCCCGCAGGGCCGGATCAAAATCGATGGCATAGCGGGCAACCAGCGCCCGGGCCGAATCAACATCGCCTTCGGCCTTGATGCGCATGACCTCTGAAAGCAGCGTCCCCACCGCCTTGCGTGCCGCATCGGCATCAACCAGCGCATAGTAGGTCTTGCCATCAACCTGCATTACCTTCACCGCCTGACTGTTGCCCAGGATATACTGCACAATCAAGTGAATGGCGCGCATGTGATCGTCTTCGAACCGGCTGCCGACCTTGACTCGGCGCAACTGCAGCAGGTCGTTGCGGATGTAGTCGGCGTAGGCCACCAGGGCAGCATCGGCCCCCGACAGTGCGCCAATCTCCACCAGCTTGGGGTCCGACACGTGGTAGAGTGCAACCAACTCCGCCCTCGCCTCTTCAAGGGTCGAATAGGTCTCCTGCAAAGCCTCGGATGGGTCCACTGCCAGCGAATCCCCGGCCTTCCCCGACCCATGGCCCACCACCTCATGCAGCGCAACCATGGCGCGACCAACGGCTTCGCGATGATGACGCACAACAGGTACCTCCTCTGGGAGCGCAAACTCCAGCAGCGCCTTGTCCGATACCGCGGCCCTGGCTGCCGCCAGAACATTGGATAGCAGCACGCTGCGAGAACCATGTTGCTCCCGAATCCACTGGGCATTGGGAAGGTTGATCCCCAAAGGTATTGACGGCCCGGCTCCCCCGACCCCGACAAGCACATTGATGGCAGTGGCAACGGGCACCCGAATGTCCTTCTTCTTGTACTGGTCAGCCCACGGTGCGCGCTCTTCAAAATATGCTGCGTTGTCGGCGATGGACTTCATTGTTCCCGTCAGATTCCGGTCGGTGTAATAGACCAGGCCTTCCCACTCACCTTTCTGCCCACGGGCATCCTTGTAGGTTTCGATGAAGCCGATAATCACATCCACTGCCGGGTCCTGCTTGAGCCACGCGATGCTGGCCTCATCAAACAACTTGGGGTCACCGGTGATGAAGAACTCTATCAGCTTGCGCAGATACTCGGCCTGTCCATCCTCAGCGTAAGGGATTGCCTTCTCAAGGTTCTCCACCACTCCGGCCAGTTGCGCCGCGTAGAGCCCCGGCTCAATCACCCACTTACGCCCTTTCTCGTCCTTCCTGCCAACCCGGTACACTTCCTCGACCACGGTGCAGGGCTTGCGCGCCGGGCACTGCTTGGCAACCCGGGAATTCAGCGGATACTGCTCCTCCAATCCCTGCAGGTCGGCAACCGTGACGCCCTCGTAAAGGTTATTGGCGCTGTCCCGCAAAATGTCGCCGTCAGGGCCTGGATTCTTGTTGGTTGCCAAGGGCTCAAACTGTGGGTCCCAAAGAAGGCCATCAAGTTGCGAGAGCAGAACATGAAGAGGGACGGTGAACCCACCGAATTCGGCTCCATTGGCCCGAGCAACTCCCAACGCTTCGGCAAACTCTGTGCGCGTGAAGGGGGCTAGGAGTTTCGTCTTGTTGCGCTCGGAATAGGGCCCGTTGTTGAGCCAGAAGAACTTCGTATAGGTACGGATGGCCGCCTCAGCCTCTTCAGCAATCCCCAACGGGTGACTCAGAATCTGGCCCAGCAACTTCCGCATCGTAATCGCATAACGGTGCTTCTGGTCAAAAGCGATATCGCGCCCTGCGACAGATGCCTTATACAGGTAATAGGCGAGGAGTTTCTCCTTCAATGCCAGCTCATCAAAGCCATCTGCGTAGAGCTGCACCAAGGCAATGCCATTCACCTCTTCGATGAAGTACTCGCGCCCCTCGGCCTGCTTGCCCCCCGCCCCCTTGTCGACGGCGACGGTTACCGAACCCAACACCGTCAACGCCGGCGTCTCCGGGCCACTCTTACAGCCGGCAGCAGCGCTGAACAAGAGCAGCATAGCACTTGCCGCCAACACCTTGGGATTCATGTAGGTCATTTATCATATCCTTGAGTCAGGTTCAAAGAAGTCCCGCCTTCCGAGCTCTCGCCGCGAGCGCATCACGCCATTTCGGATGCGCCACCGAGATCATGGCCAACGCCCGTTCGGGCAGAGTCGCACCCCGTAGTCGGGCAATGCCATGCTCTGTCACCACAACATCCACTTCATCCCGAGGAATTCCCACTGCAGAACCGGCCGGTAGCACATCTACAACATTTGTTCCTCTGCCCAACGCTGAAACGGAAGGTAGCACAACAATGCCGGCGCCACCAGGACTGGAGGCCGCCGCGGAGTGGAAGGTGCGCAGCACCCCTGGATGCGAGGCAAACTCCATTTGCGAACTCTGGGTGGCAACTTGCCCAGACAGGTCCACACAGACTCCCTGGGAAATGGACACCACCTTCGGATTGCGCAGAATGTTCTCCGGCCGCGTTACGAAATCGTAGGAGTGCAAAGCGACAACCGGGTTGTCATTGGCAAAGTCGTAGAGCCGGCGCGACCCCAGCAGGAAGCTGCCAACCCACCTGCCAGGAAAATGAACCTTCAACTTGCCCGTCAACGCGCCCCGGTCCCGCAAATGCAACGCCACATCGCTGATCAGATCCGAATGTAGACCCAGGTCCCTCTTCCCATCCAGCAGTGATGCGGCCTGCGAAACCAGATCACCAATCCCCAAATGCAACGTGGCGCCGTCAGGGACCAGACCGTTGAGGAATGCGCCAATGGCCCGGGCCTCTTTCCTTTCAGCGCCCACCGGCAAATCAACCGGGGTCCGAGGGACCTCCAGAATGCGATCAACGATACGCAACGGAAAGGTCGTCGTCCCCATCGTCCGAGGCAGACTCGGGTTCACCTCCACCACCACCAGAGTCTCATCAAGATTGGTGCTCGTTATCAGCTCGGGCATCCAATCCACATTGCAGCCCAGGTTGAAGTTGCCCTTCTCGTCCATGCCGCTGCTGCCAACGACAAGAACGTCAAGACGCGTACCCTGCAAGGCACGCCCAAGATTCGGTAGCGATACCGGAACAAAATCGACCACTCCCGTTGCTACCCCCTCGCCAGTGCCTGGACCGACCAAGACACTCGACCACCTTATCTCCCGCTCCACTGCCTCCCCGCGAGCGGCGGCCGCAAACTGGCGCACTAGAAAATCGGCGGGTAAGAGACTCATGGACGAGGAAACTGTGACCCGACGCAAATCCCGGCGTCGGCTCAGGGCTGCCAGAAAACCGAAGGGCTGCATGCTCCCACCGGTAACGGTGACCATGTCGCCTGTCTGAACAAGCTCGGCCGCGGCCGTAGGCGTAACAAGCTTCTGATGATATTGCTCTCGCGGAGAGGTCTCAGTTTCCATTGGACCAACTTACCGCATGCTGCCCTCACGTTCAAGAGATGACGCGCGCTAACGCGCAGGTCGTAGCGTCGTTGACATGGGCGCCGCCGATCTGATATTTCTCTTGCGAGGGTATATGCGATTTGAACTGACCATACCGCCGGGCCACTCCAGTGACGAATCAGCCGTTCTGGCTGTTGATGCCCCCAATTGGCTCAACGCTCTCCAGTCCGCTCTCTCCCGCATGGGCGAGGAGCAAATACCCCGGGGCAAAGCAGTCTGCGAGATCAAAGACGACGGCTCTATTCTTGTCCGCAATCCCCTTGATGGCCGCCAGTTCCACATCCGCCCAGTCCACTCTGAGGACATCGCACCACCAACGACTATCGAATCTGGCTCGCACCGCCGCACCCCCTTTGGCACCATGACTTACCTTGAGGCCGAGTTGGGAGCCAGAGCTGCGGCAGCCGCACCGGCCATACCAAGAATGGAGCCCAGCACCACGACTCGTCGCAATCCGCATCCTTGTATGGTTTTCGACCGGCGGGAGATCGAGCGTCGAGTCGAGGCTGAGCAGAAGGCCATCGCGATGGCCCGGGAAAGACGCGACTCCTCGCCGGCCATGGTCGCCCTGGACAACGCTCGGGACGTTCGCTTCATTCAGGTGGTGGACGTGGAATCGAAGCAGTCAGACACGCTCACGTCCCTCCGCGTCGACCTGGACGAGTTGCGCCAGGCCGCCCGCAGTAAGAGCTCTGACAATATCGGTGGCCCACGACCTCCCCAGGGATACGAATGGCTCCAGGAAGCCATGGAAGCAACTCTCCGCTCCTGCCGTTCGGCCGAACATGTGGCAACTCGCTCCCTGCCCCTGCTCCTCGCAGCACTGCCGTCGCGGACCGCCGTCCTCTACCTCCGGGGCTCGGGGGATGACCTTACGGCCATGCACACTCTGGGACATACCATCATCGATGACGATTCCTCGAAGACCCGTCCGGTGGAAGGCACCCCCATGGAACTGCCCCTCCTCTGTGGAATGTCCATGGTCCTGGACAACAGCCCAGGAGGAGTAATGCTTGCCAGCCACCTTTCCCCCTGGTTGGGCTACAGCCCCGATTCCGGCCTCCTGGCGGCGATTACCAACGGGCCCCGCACCCGGGGCATCCTTCTCCTGGCCGATGCGCTGGGTGCCAAACGGTTTTCCGCCTCTGACCTCGCCCTCGCTAACTACGTCGGGACTACCCTCTTCCCCCAACTGGAATACTGGCTGGGAGGCTGAGCACCCTCCTCTCGCTGAGCGGGCAAAATTTTCCCGTGCGTGCATGTTCAGCACCGCTCCGGCATCGATCTGTCCGCCAGTTCGCAGCGTCAGCACGAGAAATGCCACGCCACACGGGGTGCAGCGCTCTTTTCCCCTAGGCAATCTGGTTGGCACGCCGGTTGCACAAGATACCATACAGAACTGGCGACCCGGCCCATCATGGGTTAGGATGCCACTTGAAATTGAGTGATTTCATTTTCCAGGAGGAGAAAGGTCATGAAGAAACTGCTCGCTATGCTCGCTGTTATGATGCTGCTGCCCACCTCCGCCTTCGCCGAGAGCGAATGCCAGTCCGATGCCGATTGCCCGGAAGGATCTT